>JBEBHE010000210.1:0-8585 GCA_040081205.1 Burkholderiales bacterium
CGCACCTGCATCGTAGTAATCACCCGTGCCACCGGCACCGCGAAAGCGCGGCCGCGCGTTGATGCGCTGAAGCAGGGTTTCCGGTATCTCATGAAAAAAACGCGATGCAATGTTGTAGCGCGTTTGTCCATGCAGCATGCGGCTTTGCGCCAGCGACAGGTATAGCCGCCGCCGCGCGCGCGTGAGCGCCACATACATGAGCCGGCGCTCTTCCTCAATACCATCCGCCTCCGTCAGGCTGTTCTCGTGCGGAAACAGCCCTTCTTCCATGCCACTGATAAACACCGCATGAAACTCCAGTCCCTTGGCGGAATGCACGGTCATCATTTGCAGCGCATCGGCGCCGGCAATGGCCTGATGCTCGCCCGCCTCAAGCGCGGCATGCGACAAAAAGGCCGCCAGCGTATCGTCCTTATTCGCGCTCACGCCGGTGGCGTACTCTGCAATGGATTGCATGGCCTCCGGCGCGCCGGCTTGCACTTCGGGTAGATCACCCACCATCAATACGTCGTTCTCGGCGACAAATGCTGCCGCCGCATTGATCAACTCGGAAAGGTTCTCCAGCCGGTCCGCGCCTTCTTTTTCGTTTTGATAATGGCTGAAGAGCCCGCTATGCTCAATCACATGTTCGATGGTTTCCGGCAGCGGCAGGCCCCGCGTCGCGTCGCGCATTTTTTCGATCAGGCCGACAAACGCACCGATGCTGGATGCGGCTTTTCCCGACAGCGTATTGGCACACGCCGCGTCCCACAAACTGATGCCACGCTCACGTGCAACTGTTTGCACCTGCTCCAGGCTGCGCGCACCGATGCCGCGCGCAGGAAAGTTGATCACGCGCAGCAGCGCGCCGTCGTCGTCGGACTGCGCCACCAGCCGCAGATACGCCAGCGCATGCTTGATTTCCTGGCGCTCGAAGAAGCGCAATCCGCCATAAACGCGATAAGGCACCGACGCATTGAACAATGCATGCTCGATCACCCGTGACTGCGCGTTGGATCGATACAGCACCGCCATGTTGCCGAGCGCAACGCCGTCGTTGCGCAATGCTTTGACTTCGTCGACGATAAAGGCCGCCTCTTCAAGATCGGTTGCCGCTTCATATACGCGCAGCGGCTCCCCTTTGCCTTCAGACGTCCACAGATTTTTGCCCAGCCTGCGTTCGTTATGGCGAATCAGCGCATTGGCGGCATCAAGTATATGTCCGTGCGAACGATAGTTCTGTTCGAGCTTGATGACTTTTTCGATGTGAAAATCTTTCTGCAGATCCTGCATATTCGCGCTGGACGCGCCCCGGAATGCGTAGATCGATTGATCGTCGTCGCCCACCGCAAAAATACAGCTTTCAGTGCCGCTCAGTTGTTGCAGCCAGCGATACTGCAAACGATTGGTATCCTGAAATTCATCAACGAGGATGTGCTTAAATCGCGCGCGATAGTGCTCGCGCAAAACCTCATTACGAGCAAGCAATTCATAGCATCGCAGCAGCAGTTCGGCAAAATCGACCACGCCTTCGCGCTGGCATTGCGTGTCGTAAGCCGCATAAAACTCGGTCATGCGCCGCGAAAATTCATCGAACGGCTCAACATCCCTGGCGCGCTTGCCTTCGTCCTTGGCGCTGTTGATAAACCATTGTGCCTGACGCGGCGGATAGCGCTCATCGTCCAGGTTCAACTGCTTCATCAACCGCTTGATCAGCGCCAGTTGATCCTGACTGTCGAGTATCTGAAAAAGTTGCGGCAGCCCCGCTTCGCGATAATGCGTGCGCAGCATGCGGTTGCACAACCCGTGAAACGTGCCCACCCACATGCCGCGCGTATTGATCGGCAGCATGGCGGAGATGCGCGTCAGCATCGCTTTCGCAGCTTTGTTGGTAAAGGTAACGCCGAGCAAGCCGTGCGGACTGGCTTGCCCGGTTTGAATCAGCCACGCGATGCGCGTGGTGAGCACACGCGTTTTACCGCTGCCGGCGCCGGCGAGTATCAGCGACGATTGATGCGGCAGCGTGACCGCTTCAAGCTGTGGTTCGTTAAGACCGGAGAGAAAAACAGGATGGGCGGGCGTCATCAAGCGCAACTAAATGGTTGCGCCTGATTATACGTTACGAAACCTTGTTCCTTGTTAATAGGCCTTGGGGGCAGCTGGCGCGGATGGCACTGGCGCAGGCGCGCCACCCATCACCGCTTTTAATCGTGACGCCAGCATGTCGCGGTCTTTCGCGGTGGCAATGCCCAACACGCATACCGCATACTGGCCACCCGTTATTGGATCAATCACGGCCGGATAGCCCGCCGCTTTCAGGCGCGTTTCCAGTTCGCGCGCGGCGTTTTGGTCTGCGAAGCGCGCAAGCTCCACGCGCAGTTTTCCGCCCGCGCGCGTCGCCCCCTGACCTTCACGAATTTCTGTTTCTTCAGACCATTCATCAATCTGCTTTTGCGGCACCTTGCCCACGGGTTTGGGTTTTTCATTGCGCGGCGCGATAAAAAACTGCAACGGCTCATCCATCACGAATTCCTGCTTCTCATGACGCACCGAAATGCGGCCTTCGAGCAAACACACCACATCCTGCTCGTTATTGGAACGTCCCCAAACGTCGGTGCCGCGTATGCCCGCGGTAATGGTTGAAATCTTTACGTTAACGTTGCGTTCCGCGCGCGCTTTACCGAATATGCCGGTGGTGAATCGAAACGCGCCTTTCACCACGTCCAGTGACGCGCCGACCACCTGAGTATTGTCGGCGCTCTTCTTTTCCGTCAGATTATCCAACGCCAGCGTCGCGTTTTCGCCCATCTTGACGGCACTGCCTTCGGCCATGCGCAACATCACGCGTGCGCGCTCGCCGGTGATCAACTTGTCTTTGTCGCTAAGCTGCATGCCGACCGTCAGCGGCTCGCGTTTGCCGCCGCGCTCCACCCATGCCGGGCTCACCACACCCTCAACGGTCAATACCCGGGCCGCCGCCGGTGTAACCGGCATCACGCACAGGGCCGCCAGCGCACACATCCAAAACTTCCACATAAAGTACTCCTCGTCAGATACACCTGTCCATCCGTCGCAGCATGTTACCAAAGCCTTACAGGTATAATCGTGACCCTTTTCACGTTTTCTGCGGTTTTTTGCAGATCACTGGTTATCGTCTCAAGACCCGACTCCCGCATCATGCAGCAAAAATACAATCCGCAGGTCATCGAACGCGATGCTCAAGCCTTTTGGGACAACGCGCACGCGTTCCGGGCGGTTGAATCCCCCGGCAAGCCCAAATACTACTGCCTGTCGATGTTCCCGTATCCGTCGGGCAAGCTGCACATGGGTCATGTGCGCAATTACACCATCGGCGACGTGCTCACGCGTTACCACCGCATGAAGGGTTTTAACGTATTGCAGCCGATGGGCTGGGATGCGTTCGGTCTGCCCGCCGAAAACGCGGCCATGGCCAACGGCGTGCCGCCGGCCAAATGGACTTACGACAATATTGCGTACATGAAAAAGCAGTTGCAGTCGCTGGGCTTCGCCATCGACTGGAGCCGCGAGCTCGCCACCTGCAAGCCGGAGTATTACCGCTGGAACCAATGGCTGTTCCTGCGCATGCTGGAAAAAGGCATCGCTTACAAGAAAACGCAGGTCGTCAATTGGGATCCGGTCGATCAGACGGTTCTGGCCAACGAGCAGGTAATTGACGGCAAAGGCTGGCGCACGGGTGCCGTCGTCGAAAAACGCGAAATTCCCGGCTACTACCTTGCCATCACAAAATTCGCCGACGAACTGCTGACCTCGCTCGACGGACTGCCCGATTGGCCTGAACGCGTGCGCACCATGCAGGCCAACTGGATCGGCAAATCGTACGGGGTGCGGTTCGCGTTTCCTTACGCACTGGATGGCAAGCAAGAAAAACTATGGGTGTTTACCACCCGTGCCGACACCATCATGGGCGTGACGTTTGTCGCAGTGGCTGCCGAACATCCGCTTGCCGCGCGTGCCGCGAAAGACAATCTCGAACTCGCGGCATTCATCGATGAGTGCAAACGCGGTAGCGTGATGGAAGCCGACATGGCGACCATGGAAAAGAAAGGCATGCCGACGGGTATTTTTGTCGAGCATCCGCTCAGCGGTGAGAAAGTGGAAGTGTGGGTCGGCAATTACGTGCTGATGAGCTATGGCGAAGGCGCGGTGATGGCCGTGCCGGCGCATGACGAGCGGGATTTTGAGTTCGCGGTCAAACACAAGTTGCCAATCAAGCCCGTCATTGCACCTTTGGACTGGCCGATTAAGGGTGTGGTGACCGATGTCGATATTGGTCACGCTAATGATGGAAGCGGAGAACGCAGGTTCTCCGTGATTCGTGTGGAAGGAGCAGAGTCTGACCTTTCCAAAACTTTGTCTTGGTGGTCTTGGCGTCCGATTCATGCGGCTTACGGACACAGCATAAACTCTGGCAAGTACAATGGATTGGACTACCAACAAGCGGTCGATGCTATCGCCGCCGACCTTGCTGCGAAAAACCTCGGCGAAAAGCAAACGCTCTATCGCCTGCGTGACTGGGGCATTTCACGCCAGCGCTACTGGGGCACACCGATCCCGCTGATTTACTGCGGTGACTGTGGCGACGTGCCGGTGCCGGACAAGGATTTGCCGGTGGTGCTGCCTGAAGACTGCGTTCCCGACGGCTCCGGCAATCCGCTGAACAAACGCGCCGATTTCGTCAACGTCGCCTGCCCCAAATGCGGCAAGCCTGCGCGGCGCGAAACCGACACCATGGATACCTTCGTCGATTCATCGTGGTATTACGCGCGTTACGCCAGCGCAGGACACAATGGCGCGATGCTTGATGAACGCGCCAACTACTGGCTGCCGGTCGATCAATACATCGGCGGCATCGAGCATGCGATTCTGCATCTGCTGTATTCGCGCTTCTGGACGAAAGTGATGCGTGATCTGGGCCTGGTGAAAATGGACGAGCCGTTTTCGCGCCTGCTGACGCAGGGCATGGTGCTGAACGAGATTTTCTTTCGCAAACCTGACAGTGGCCGCATCGTTTATTACAACCCGGTGGACGTTGACATTCAGACCGACAGCAACGGCAACCGTACCGGCGCGGTGCTGCGCAGCGACGGACAGCCCGTCGAATCCAGCGGCATTGGCACCATGTCGAAGTCTAAAAACAACGGGGTTGATCCGCAGGCTTTGATGGAAGAATACGGCGCGGACATCGCTCGATTCTTTATGATGTTTACCTCGCCGCCGGAGCAAACGCTGGAGTGGAATGATGCTGGCGTCGAAGGTTCAGCGCGGTTTCTGCGGCGCGTGTGGTCGTTCGGCTACGAGGTCGCGCAGAGCAGCACGCCGCTGACGGCAAAGCTCGACGGCATGCAGTTGCCCAGCGATCTTGCCGATGCGCGCCGTGAAATTCACGCAGTACTGAAGCAAGCCAACTACGACGTTGCACGCCATCAGTTCAACACGGTCGCCTCCGCAGGCATGAAAATGTTGAACGCGCTCGAATCTGCGCAGAAAAGCAAATCCGATGCAGCGCAGCGGCAGGCCGTCGTGCGCGAAGGGTTCTCGTTATTGCTGCGGTTACTCTCACCGATAACACCGCATATCTCGCACCAGTTATGGCGCGACCTGGGTTACGGCGAAGACATCCTCACCGCGCCATGGCCGGAGCCCGACGACGCCGCGCTCACGCAGGACGAAATCGAACTGGTAGTACAGGTCAACGGCAAAAAGCGTGGCAGCGTACGCGTGCCGCGCGAGGCCGACAACCAATCCATTGAGGCGCTGGCATTAGCCGATGCGGAAATCACACGCGCCATCGCCGGCAAGCCGGTGAAGAAATTTATCGTGGTACCGGGCCGGCTGGTCAATATTGTTATATAAATATTGTTTAAAAACAAATATTTAAAAGCAACCTCGCTTTGCGCCTGTCCTGCTTTGCCAGTACCGCATAAAATGTTCGCTATGAGACACCTTGTAATTTCCGTGATCGCAATCACGCTCGCCGGCTGCGGCTTCCAGTTGCGCGGCGCCGCCAACCTGCCTTACGACACGCTGTACGTCGCGGCGGCACCGGCTTCGACGTTTGCCACGCAGATCCGCCGCGCGGTAACGTCCGGCAGCCAGACCAAGGTCGTGGACAATCCCAAGGAAGCGCAGGCGACGCTGCATATCCTCGGCGAAGCGCGCGAAAAATCGATTCTGGCACTGTCGGGTGGCGGACGTGTGCGCGAATTCCAGTTGCGCTATCGCGTGCAATATCGCGTGGCGGACAAGGACAACAAGGAATTGCGCGCACCAACGCAGATACTCCTGCATCGCGATTTTTCGTTTAACGATTCGGACACCCTGTCGAAAGAATCCGAAGAAGCGCTGCTCTATCGTGACATGCAATCCGACGCCGTGAATCAATTGCTGCGCCAATTGCAGGCGACGCGCGCTGCTGCAAGCCTGTAGTTCCACCTTGCTCGCAGCGGATTCTTGTAGAATCCACCGATGCGAATTTCCTCCGAACAACTCGCGCCGCAACTGGCGCGTGAGCTGAAACCGCTCTACACCGTATTCGGCGACGAACCGCTGCTCGCGCTCGAAGCCGGCGACCGCATTCGCGCCAAAGCGCGCGCCGACGGTTACGATGAGCGTGAAGTGCTCACCGCCGATGCCGGTTTCAAGTGGCCGCAACTGGCGATGGCCGCCAACTCACAATCGCTGTTTGCCTCGCGCAAGCTGCTCGATGTGCGCATCCCCAACGGCAAGCCGGGCATCGATGGCGGCGCAGCGTTGCAGGCGTTTTGCGCCGCGCTCCCCGCCGATACCGTGACGCTGGTGACGCTGCCCGACATCGACTGGCGCGCGCAGAAAGCCGGCTGGTTCGAGGCGCTCGATCGCGCCGGCATCACGGTGGAGGCGAAAGCGGTACCGCGCAAAGCACTGCCGCAATGGCTCGCAGCACGTCTGCAGGCACAAGGCCAGAATGCCGATGCCGAAGCGCTGGCGTTCATCGCCGACCGTGTGGAAGGCAATCTGATGGCGGCGTTTCAGGAGACACAAAAACTCGCGTTGTTGTTTCCGCCGGGGCCGATCAGCTTCGAGCAAGTGCGGGAAGCGGTGCTCGATGTGGCGCGTTATGACGTGTTCAACCTCGGCGTCGCGATGATCGAAGGCGACGCGGTGCGGCTGTCACGCATGCTCGAAGGACTCAAGGGCGAAGGTGCCGCGCCGCCGATGGCGCTGTGGTCGCTGAGCGAAGAAATCCGCGCCATCGGCCGGGTGCTGGTTGGCGCCGAATCGGGCCGTCCGCTCAATATGCTTTGGCGCGACGCCAAAGTCTGGGGTGCGCCGCACCAAGCCGCGATGCAGCAGAATCTAGGCCGTTTTTCACGAGCGCAAGTCGGGCAGGGGTTGCGCCACGCCGCCGCTATCGACCGCATGGTCAAGGGTCTGGCAAAAGGCGATGTGTGGGACGAATTGCTGCAACTCGCGCTGCGTTTCTCCCGCAATCGTGCGGCTGCGCCACGCGTTCGCGCGGCAAACGCGTAGATTCTTATATCCGGCCGCCACCCACCGTATCCCGGCGTATTCAACGCGCTAAATACTATATTCCCGCGACGCGCCCTCGGCGCCAACCCGCAGCGCTTGTGTAATCGTCGCGCGCGTCAATGTCGGCGCGAACAGTTCAATGAACTCATAACAGTAAGACCGCAGCTCCACACCACGCCGCATCGCCAGCCGCGTGACGTTGCTCGCGAATAGATGCGACGCATCGATGGCGCGCAGATCGTTGTCGGTTCTTTCGTCGAAGGCCATCGCGGCAATAATGCCGATGCCAAGCCCCTCGCGCACATAGGTTTTGATTACGTCGGAGTCCAGCGCAGTGAGCACGATGTCGGGCTGCACATTGGCACGCGCGAACGCTTCGTCGATATGCGGGCGGCCGGTGAAGATAACTTCGTATGTGACAATCGGATAACGCGCGAGATCTTGCAGCGTGGGCCGCTTTTGCCCGGCAAGCGGATGATCGGCGGGTACGACGACAACGTGATTCCATGTGTAACACGGAAAACTCAACAGGTCGGTGGCGCGCGCGAGTGATTCCGTAGCGATGCCAATGTCCGCTTCACCGCTGCGCACCGCATCGACAATGCGTTGCGGTTCGGCCTGATGGAACGCGAGTTTCACTTGCGGAAATTTTTTGCGGAACTGCGCCACTACACGGGGTAACGCGTAGCGCGCTTGCGTGTGCGTGGTCGCCACCACCAATTCGCCGGCATCGCGCTGCCGATAATCTGCGGCGGCAGTGCGCAGGTTAGCTTGCTCCTGCAACAGACGCTCCACGATGGGCACGATTTCGCGCCCGGCAGCGGTGTGGCCGGTCAGCCGCTTGCCGTGCCGGGTAAATATTTCGACGCCAAGCTCTTGTTCCAACTCACGAATTTGCCTGCTGATCGCGGGCTGAGTGGTGTGCAATGCCTCGGCGACCACCGTCAAATTAAAGCCTTGATGGGCCGTTTCGCGAACGGCTTTAAGTTGTTGAAGATTCATATATGTGAAAAACGTATAAATAAGTACATAAATAGACGTTTACAGCATATAAG
>JBEBHE010000211.1:0-8580 GCA_040081205.1 Burkholderiales bacterium
AAATCGGCGCTCAAAGAGCGTTACGCCCGGCACGCACTTTGAAGGCGGCTGGGCGAATGGAAAAAATTTATTTAAAAACAAATACTTAGCGTACTTTTATTTAATGTAGCAATGTAACAAGGGAGAGGGTTGAAATGAGTGCATATCAAGGACTGACCATCGCCATTGCCTGCGCGGTGATCGGCATTATCTTTGGCGGCCTGTGGGCGAAGCAGGTCATCAGTCAGCCGGACGGCAACGACCGCATGCGCGAAATCGCGGCAGCGATCAGCACCGGCGCGTCAGCTTACCTGTGGCGGCAATACAAAACCATCGGCGTCGTCGGCGTGGTGTTGTTCATCATCATGGCGATCTTTTTGGACAAAGCCACGGCCATCGGCTTCGCCATCGGCGCGATACTTTCCGGCGCTGCCGGCGCCATCGGCATGAACGTGTCAGTGCGCGCCAACGTGCGTACCGCGGAAGCCGCGCGCACGGGCCTGAATGAAGCACTGCAAATCGCCTTTCGTGGCGGTGCCATCACCGGACTGCTGGTGGTGGGTCTCGGCATGCTCGGCGTCGCGGGCTTTTTCGCGGTGCTGTATTTGGGCATGGGCTATTCGCTCAAGGACGCGGTGCATCCGCTGGTGGGCCTGGCGTTTGGCGGCTCGCTGATTTCGATCTTCGCGCGGCTGGGCGGCGGCATCTTCACCAAGGGTGCCGACGTCGGCGCCGACCTGGTGGGTAAAGTCGAAGCCGGCATTCCCGAGGACGATCCGCGCAATCCCGCGGTGATCGCCGATAACGTCGGCGACAACGTCGGCGACTGCGCCGGCATGGCGGCTGACTTGTTTGAAACCTACGCCGTGACCATCGTTGCCACCATCATTCTCGGCGCGTTGCTGATTACCAAACCCAATGTGGCGTTTACGGCCGTGGTGTATCCGCTGGCGCTGGGTGGCGTATCGATTATCGCCTCCATCGTCGGCTGCTATTTTGTCAAGGCACGCACCGGCGGCAAAATCATGAATGCGCTGTATCGCGGCCTCGCGGTGTCGGGCGTGCTGGCATTGATCGCGTTCGCAGGCGTCACCTGGACATTGATGGGTAACATCGGTATCGATTACCCGCAATACTCGCCGGAAAAACTCTTCGGTTGCGCCGTCGTGGGCTTGGTGCTGACGGCACTGATGGTGGTGATCACCGAGTATTACACCGCTACCGAATACGCGCCGGTGCGTCACGTCGCTGCGGCCTCGACCACCGGCCACGGCACCAACATCATCGCCGGTTTGGGTGTGTCGATGCGCTCCACCGCTTGGCCGGTGCTGTCGGTGTGCGCAGCGATTTACGCCGCCTACGCGCTGGCGGGCCTCTATGGCATCGCCATCGCCGCCACCGCCATGCTGTCGATGACCGGCATTATCGTGGCGCTCGACGCCTACGGCCCCATCACCGACAACGCCGGCGGCATCGCCGAAATGTCGGGCCTGCCGAAAGAAGTGCGCGCCATCACCGATCCGCTCGACGCCGTGGGCAACACCACCAAGGCCGTCACCAAAGGCTACGCCATCGGCTCAGCCGGTCTTGCGGCACTGGTGTTGTTCGCCGACTACACGCATGCGCTGGAAGCGGCGGGCAAGGTCATCACTTTCGACCTGTCGAACCACATGGTCATCATCGGCCTCTTCATCGGCGGCATGATTCCTTACCTGTTCGGCGCCATGGCAATGGAAGCCGTGGGCCGCGCGGCAGGTTCCGTAGTGGTCGAAGTGCGCCGCCAGTTCAAAGAAATCCCCGGCATCATGGAAGGCACCGCCAAGCCCGACTACTCGCGCGCGGTGGATATGCTGACGTTAGCCGCGATCAAGGAAATGATCGTGCCGTCGCTGCTGCCGGTACTGGTGCCGGTCGTCGTTGGTGTACTACTGGGACCACAAGCTCTGGGCGGTGTGCTGATGGGTTCTATCGTCACCGGCTTGTTCGTCGCGATCTCCATGACCACCGGCGGCGGTGCATGGGACAACGCCAAGAAATATATCGAAGACGGCAACCACGGCGGCAAAGGTTCCGAAGCGCATAAGGCGGCGGTTACCGGCGACACCGTGGGTGATCCTTACAAGGACACGGCAGGACCGGCGGTAAATCCGCTGATCAAGATTATTAATATTGTGGCTTTGTTGATTGTGCCGTTGCTTTAATTGGCCGCATTTCCAGACAAACGGGGACGCCAAGGCGTCCCCGTTTTTTTGGCGCACCTGACTAAAACGGCTGACATTACGATATCCTGCTACGACATACCCGCAGATCGGTCACGCACAACGGTAAGGAAGAAAAAGTCATGAAGCGCTACGCCATCACAGCAGCCCTCGCGGGGGTCACATCGGTGTTCGCAGCCAGCGTGACGGTACACGCCGCAGAGGGAGGTTACCCCAATCGGCCGGTGCGACTCGTACTCGGCTTTGCGGCGGGCGGCACACCGGACTCGCTCGCTCGCACCGTGGCCGCGCAGGTGGAAAGCCAATGGGGGCGTAACATCATTGTGGACAACCGGGTCGGCGCGAACGGAATCATCGCGGCGGAAATCGTTGCTTCGGCGAATCCCGACGGCTACACGATACTGTTCAGCCCACCCGCACTAATCATCAATCAGATCATCTACCGCAAGGTGCCTTACGACGTGCTGCGGGATTTCGTGCCGGCAGCGAACGTCTGCATCGGCGAGGGATCGTTGCTGGTGGTCAATCCGGCGGTCCCCGCGAAGTCGGTGCGGGAACTGGTAGCGCTGGCGAAGAATCCCGATAAGCCGATCACGTACGGTACGCCGGGCGTCGGCAATACGCAGCATCTCATCACCGAGCTATTCAACCTGCACGCGGGCACGAAGTTGATGCATGTGCCTTTCAAAAGCCTGGTTCCCGCTCTCAGCGCGGTACTGAGCGGCGAAGTGAACATGCTGTTCGCGCCACCGGCCATTCTGGTGCAGCACATCAAGAGCGGCCGCTTGCGCGTGCTCGGATTCACCGGCGCATCGCGCTGGAAACTGATGCCGGAAGTGCCTACGATCGCCGAAGCAGGCGTTCCGGGGTTTGAGGTCAGCGGATCGTGGCAGGGCTGGTTCGTGCCGGTCAAGACGCCGGCCGCCGTTGTCGCCCGCATCAACGCCGAAGTAGCGAAAGCAATCCAGGTGCCGCACGTGCGGGACTTCATTTTGCGCGCAGGCTACGAGCCCGACACGCGATCCACCGATGAATTCCGCAAACTCATTCTCTCCGACCTCAAACGCTATGGCGATATCGTACGCAAGGCCGGCATTAAGGCAGACTAGACTGGTTATCAACGAAACACTCATTCATCGATAGACTGTTGGCCGTGACACTTTCAATTGCAAGCGTAGTGCGGGCACGTTCTTTGTGCCCGCACGCACAACGGCTCGTGGACACACGACGCTTTTTCCTCCCCACGTCCACTGAATTCCTAAAGAGATGAAAATAAAATTCTCCCGTTTTTTTCCGATAGCAGCCTTGCTATTGTGGCAGCCACACGCCTCCGCCTTCGCCCAGGAAGAAATCCGCTTTAACAAAGGTGCAACTACCGGCACCGTACGCGGCGAAGTCACCACCACTATCAAGACGTACCAGTTCCGCGCGCAAAAAGGCCAGCGCATCACCGCCGTGCTTGAACCCGCTGGCGGCGACAAGGGCATGCTGACCATGACGCTATATGCCTATTGCGGCGAAGAATACGGCAGACCGTTGGCATCCGAAGCGCTGCGCTGGGAAGGCGAACTGCCTTGCAATGACCGCTACACTATCGATGTGGCGCCCAGCACCGATGCGATGAAAGCCGTGCGCGTGCAGCGATATGCACTGACGCTGACGATCCGTTAGTGAGCACCCCGCAAGCAAGGCAAACCGTCTGCATCATCGGCGGCGGCCCGGCGGGGCTGATGGCGGCAGAAGTCATTGCTGCAAGCGGCACGCGGGTCGATGTGTACGACGCCATGCCGTCGGTGGGCCGCAAGTTCCTGATGGCCGGCAAGGGCGGCCTGAATCTCACGCACTCGGAAGCGCCGGAACCGTTTCTTGCGCGTTACGATGCGCGGCGCGCGCAAGTCGAGCCGTGGCTTGCTGCATTCGGGCCGGAGGCGTTACGCGCATGGGCACACGCGCTGGGTGTTGAAACTTTCATCGGCTCGTCGGGCCGCGTGTTCCCGAAGGACATGAAAGCCGCGCCGCTGCTTCGCGCGTGGCTGCATCGGCTAAGAGGTGCGGGCGTGGTGTTTCATATGCGCCACCGTTGGCTGGGCTGGAACGAAGACAGCGCGCTGCAATTCGACACACCTCAAGGGATCGTCAACTTAAACACCGACGCTACATTGCTCGCACTCGGCGGCGGCAGTTGGGCGCGGCTGGGATCGGATGGCGCGTGGACATCGCTGCTCGCTGCGCGCGGAATTCAGATCTCCCCGTTGCTGTCCGCAAACTGCGGCTTCGATTGCGCATGGACTGAACACTTGCGCACGCGTTACGCCGGACAGCCGGTGAAATCGATCATCGCGTCGTTCACCGACGTGACAGGCACCACGCACCGCCAGCAAGGCGAATGCATCATCAGCGCAAGCGGCATCGAAGGCGGCGTGATTTACGCGCTATCTGCGCCGTTGCGCAACGCCATCGCAGCGCACGGCTACGCCACGCTTCATCTTGATCTCGCGCCTGACCGCGATCTGCAACGCCTCACGCGCGATCTGTCCGCATCGCGCGGCAAACGTTCGTTATCGAACCACTTACAGAATCAAGCGAATATTTCCGGCATCAAGGCGGGATTGTTGCGTGAGATCGCCAGCGCCGCAGACCTCGCCGATCCCGCTAGGCTGGCCATCCTCATCAAGGCGCTGCCACTGAAATTGACCGCGCCCCGCCCGCTCGACGAAGCGATCAGCAGCGCCGGCGGCGTAGCGTTCGATGCGCTCGATGAACATCTGATGCTGCGCGCGCTGCCCGGCGTTTTCTGCGCCGGCGAGATGCTCGATTGGGAAGCGCCCACCGGCGGCTACCTGCTCACCGGGTGTTTCGCCAGCGGACAGGCGGCCGGCGCGGGCGTGGTGAATTGGTTGCGCGCACGCACTCCGTTATAATCCGCACTTCGTTTATTCCACAACAATAATATAACTATTTGTTTTTATTATGAAATATACCCTAGGCGATCGCCGCGTCGTCACCCACGGCGAGTACTGGATCGCCCCCGGCGCACACGTCATCGGCAACGCCGTCCTTGGCCGCGATGTCAGTATCTGGTTTAACAGCGTGGTGCGTGCCGACAACGACACCATCACCATCGGCGACGGCTCGCAGGTGCAGGACGGCTGCGTATTGCACGCCGATCCCGGCTTTCCGATCACGCTCGGCAAAGGCGTGAGCATCGGCCACAAATGCATGATCCACGGCTGCACCATCGGCGACGGCACGCTGATCGGCATCAATAGCGTGATACTCAACGGCGCGAAAATCGGCAAAAACTGCGTCATCGGCGCCAACTCGCTGATCACCGAAAAGAAAGTTATCCCGGACGGTGTGATGGTGATGGGCTCGCCGGGAAAAGTGGTGCGCGATTTGCGTCCCGAAGAAATCGCGTTCTTTAATTCCGTTGCTGTCCATTACGCTGCGCGAGCCAAGCGCTACAAACTCGAACTCAAGATAGACGACACGCCTTAGTTCCATGCATCTGATTATTCAAGGCGCGGAGATCGAGACCGGTGATCTCAAGGCGCTGGCAAAAGCTTCCAGCGCATCCGGCATCGAACAAATTTCCACTGCGGCGTTTCGGCTGCGAAATGCGGTTACCTCTCCCGACGTTGCGCCGATCTGCGAACGCGCACGGCTCGATTTCGCGTTCATTCCCGAAGACCGCCAGCTGGCAGATTTCAAGTTGCTGGTGATGGACATGGACTCGACGCTGATCACCATCGAGACCATCGACGAACTCGCCGATCTGGTCGGGCTGAAACCGCAGGTCGCAAAAATCACCGAACAGGCGATGCGCGGCGAGATTGAATATAACGAAAGCCTGCAACGTCGCGTGGCGCTGCTCAAGGGCCTGGATGAAAGCGCGCTGAGCCGCGTGTACGATGAACGGCTGAAACTCTCGCCCGGCGCAGAAATGCTGCTGGCCGCAGCCAAAAAATGCAGCATCAGGACACTGCTGGTGTCCGGCGGCTTTACCCACGTGACGGAACGGCTGAAGCCCCGGCTTGGACTTGACTACACCTATTCCAACACGCTCGCCGTAGCAGCCGGAAAACTCACCGGCGAGATCGTCGGACGCATCGTCAACGCCGATGCCAAGCGCGATGAGTTGCTGCGCGTGGGCGAATTACTCGGCATAAAACGCGAACAAATCATCGGTATGGGCGACGGCGCCAACGATCTGAAGTTTATGGCCGAATGCGGCGTGAGCGTCGCCTATCATGCGAAGCCGATTGTGCGCGGACAAACCACGCATGCGCTGAATTACACCGGACTGGACGGCGCGCTCAATTTTTTCAACTGAATGCCGTTCGCCCTGAGCCTGTCGAAGGGCGTCAATAGGGACTGAGGCTTCGGCGAACTCAGCCCGAACGGCGTAATTTCAGGAATTCGGCCCCACAACGTTCTGCGGCTTGCCCGCCAGAAAACGCGCCACGTTCTCAATCGTCAACAGCAACCCATCACGCCGCACTTCGGGCGTCTGCCCTGCGTTGTGCGGTGACAACACCGTATTGGTGAAACCCAGTATCGGGTCGCCGGGCTTCAGCGGCTCGTCGTGAAATACATCCAGCCCCGCCCCGGCAATGCGTTGATTCGCCAGTGCATCCTGCAGCGCCTCGCGGTCTACCAATGCGCCGCGCCCGGTGTTGATCAGAATCGCGCTGGATTTCATCAGCGCAAACTCACGCGTGCCGATGAAGCCGCGCGTCTGTGGTGTCAAGCGCACATGCAGCGACACAAAATCGGCTTGCCGCAACATCGCATCGCGCTCGGCGGCATTGTTGCGACGCGCACTCCATGCCAGTACGGTCATACCGAACGCCCGCGCCAAGGTAGCAACGTGCGTGCCTATGGCTCCGGTGCCCAAAATCGCCAGCGTCTTGCCATGCAATTGGCCGAGCATTTCGCGCGGCCAGTTACCGGCGCGCATCTCGCGGTCGATCTGCGGAATCTTGCGCGCTGCTGCCAGCATCAGCGCAATGGCGTGCTCTGCTACGGCAATAGCATTCGCGCCCGGCGTGTTGCAAACCGTGATGCCGCGCCGTACCGCAGCCGCAAGATCAATGTGATCCGTGCCCACGCCCCAGATCGACACCAACCGCAGATTTGGACACGCAGCAAACACCGCATCGGTGAACGGCGCATAGGCGCGTATGTTAACGGCCACCGTTGCATTGCCGATGCGCCGCGCGAGCTCAGCGGCATCGTCGGCGCCGCGTTCGCTGCAAACGCGCAGGTTACCGAGCGCCTTCGCGCTTTCATGCGCGGCGCTGCCTTCAAACACTGACGGAAAATCGTCCGCAACGACCACTAACGCATCAGCTAAGTTCACTCATCCCTCACTCGGCACGGATGCCGGCAGCTTTGACCACTTTGCCGTACTTGGCGATTTCGGATTTGATCAGCGCGCCAAATTCAGCCGGCGCGCCGCCAGCAGTATCCAGCCCTTGATGCGCCAGCGCCTCGTTCATGCCCGGCCGTTTGAGTGCGGCGGTAAGATGGACGTGCAGCGCCTGCACAATGGCAGCAGGGGTTTTCGCGGGCACGGTGATGCCCTGCCAGTTCAGCACCTCAAATCCCGGCACCGTCTCGGCGATGGCCGGTACATCCGGCAATACCGGCGCGCGCTTGCGTCCGGATGTGCCCAGCGCCCGCACCTTGCCTGCACGCACATGCGGCAGTGCCGCCGGCATGGTGGTGATGATCATCTGCACTTGCCCGGCAATCATGTCCGTGAAAGCCGGAGTGGCGCCTTTGTACGGCACGTGCACAATATTTGTCGATGTCGCGTGTTTGAAAATTTCCGCGGCGAGATGCAGCGACGAACCGTTACCCGCCGATGCGTAATTCAGCGCGCCGGGTTTGGCTTTGGCCAGCGCAATCAGTTCCTGCACGGATTTCGCAGGCACGGCATTGTTCACCGCCAGCGCGAACACCGAAGTGGCCAACAACGTGACAGGCGCAAAGTCACGCACAGGATCGTAGCCGGGCTTGGCCTGCAACACAGGATTTTGCGCAAGGTTACCCACACTACCGAGAAACAATGTGTAACCATCGGGCGCGGCACTCGCGGCAATCTGCGCGCCGAGCGCGCCACCCGCACCGCCTCGATTATCAACAATAATTTGTTGATTGACGACTTCAACCAGCCGCTGGCCTACCGTGCGCGCGAGAATGTCGTTGCCGCCGCCGGGCGGGAAAGGCACGATCAGCCGCATCGGTCGATTGGGATACGCAACGCCCGCCCCCGCAGAAGTGGGCTGCGCAACCGCAGCACTGCCGATCATCAGCACGACGGCACCACCGGCTGCTATCGCCGGGCGGCAATACTTATTCAAAAACATCATTCATA
>JBEBHE010000489.1:0-2236 GCA_040081205.1 Burkholderiales bacterium
TTGAATTATAGCTGCGCGCGCCGCCGCTTTTCAGGTAAGTCCATACTCTGCGCGGGTGATAAAATCAGCGTCTCAACCGAACGGAGCTTCGCATGATGTGTAGCCGGATAGCAGTTGTGGCACTGTGTTTGTCTGCGGGTGTGGCTGGCGCGCAGCCTTCGGGCGTCAATGATTATCCACGCAAGCCGATCCGCATCATCATCGGCTTCACACCCGGCGGCGGGCCCGACGTCACCGCGCGTTACCTGGCGCAGAAACTCACCGAGTCGTTGAAGCAGCAAGTAATTGTCGATAATCGTCCTGGCGCCGGCGGCACGGTCGGTGCGAATCTGGTGGCGAATGCAAACCCCGACGGTTACACGCTGTTGTCGGTGTCGACGGCGCACGCCGTGAGTCCGGCGATTTACGCCAAGCTGCCGTACGACACGATGAAAGATTTATCGGGCATTACGCAGACGGCGGTGTCCAAGTATCTGCTGGTCGCCGCACCGGCGCTGGGCGCGAAGACATTGAAGGATTTTCTTGCGTCGGCGAAGGCCAAACCGGGCCAACTCAATTTCTCCTCGGCCGGCGTGGGCAGCGGTTCGCATTTCGCCGCCGAGCAGTTCAAGGCGGCTGCTGCCATCAATATTGTGCATGTGCCTTTCAAGGGTATCCCCGAGGCGCTGACCGAAACCATCAGCGGGCGTGTGCACTTGTTCATGGCGCCGATTGCGAATGCGATCAACATGGTGAAAGAAGGCAGGGTCGTAGGTTTGGGTGTGTCGTCATTGCAGCGCGATGCGCTGATGCCCGACATGCCGTCACTGGCGGAAGCCGGGTTGCCGGGCTTTCGCGCCGATTTGTGGTTCGGGTTGCTTACGTCATCGCAATCGCCCAAGCCGGTGGTTGCGAAATTGAATACTGAAATTCGCCGCATTCTGTCGGAGCCCGACGTGAAGCAACGCTGGCAGTCCATCGGCCTGGAGCCGCGTCCCACGACAGCGGGCGAGTTCGACAAAATCATTGCCGATGAAATTGCGACCTTTACCAGGATTGCGCGCGCCGCGAACATCAAGGCGGATTAACACCATGACCGTACGTGCCCTGCAACAAGTAATCGAATCCGTACCGACTTCGGACGGCGCGGGTGTCAAATTGCGCCGCAGTCTCGGCAGCCAGCGCGGCTTATATGTCGATCCGTTCCTGATGCTCGACGAGTTTTCGACCGACAATCCCGACGACTATATCGCGGGCTTTCCGTCGCATCCTCATCGCGGTTTTGAAACCGTGACGTACATGCTCGATGGCCATTTGCTGCACGAAGACCACATGGGCAATCGTGGTGATCTGAAAAGCGGTGGCGCGCAGTGGATGACCGCGGGGCGCGGCATTATTCATTCTGAAATGCCGCAGCAAAGCGAAGGCCGCATGCGTGGTTTTCAGTTGTGGGTAAATCTGCCGGCGAACGAAAAAATGAAACCGGCGTGGTACCGCGACATCGAACCGAATGAAATTCCGCAGGTGACACTGGCCGATGGCGGCACGGCGAAAGTGATCGCGGGCACGCTGAACGTGGCGGGGGTCGAAATCGCCGGCGTGATTACGGGACTGACCACCGATCCACTCTACATCGATGTGGATTTGCCGAATGGCGCGCCATTTAATCATTTTATCCACGATGATTACAGCGCATTTATCTATTTATATGAAGGCGCATTGCGGGTCGGTGCATCGGGTGCTGCTCGTGCATTGAAGACGCGTAGCGCGGGCGTGTTGTCGCCGGGGGATCAAATTACCGTGACCGCCGAAGGCGGCAGCGCGCGCTTTTTGCTGATCGCAGGCAAGCCGATCAAGGAGCCGGTCGCGCAATACGGGCCGTTCGTGATGAACACGCGCGAAGAGGTCGAGCAGGCGGTACGCGATTATCAGAATGGAACGCTCACGGCATGACGAATACGAATCCGCAAACATTGACAGCATTGCTCGCGCGACGTGCCGCGGCGAGCGGTGTAGCGATTATGGATCGCGACAAACCCGTTACCGCGGCAGCGCTTGAAGAAGAAAGCCGCCGTGTCGCGCAGGGTTTGCGTGATTTGGGCGTGGGTGAAGGTGACCGCGTGGCGGTGTGGCTGCCCAATGTGCCGGCGTGGCTGGCGTGCTTTTTTGCGGTGGCGCGGCTGGGCGCGATCGTGGTGTCGGTCAACACGCGCTTTCGGTCGAGTGAGGTCGCCGACATCGTGGGGCGCTCCGGCGC
>JBEBHE010000212.1:0-8424 GCA_040081205.1 Burkholderiales bacterium
ATATTATTTAAAAACATGTACTTACAGAATTTTCGGCATTACGTCACAGGCCGTTTTTGCGTTGGCATGAATGCTGCAACAGTGCAGGCGTGGGACCAACCAAAATGGAGACGGCAATGATTATCAGCATGGACGATTATCGCAGGATCGACAACGAATACGACTCAGGCGCAGATTCCGACCGGCGCCGTGCCTTCGGTGACAATGAACGCCACGGCAACACTGTGCTCGCCTTGCGGCTTGCAACGGTGGAATCGGAGCTGCAAGACAGCCCCGATCTGCCGATGGACTTTGACGATTTCGATGCCAAGGAATTTATCGAACGCGCGTACTCACTGGCAACACAGATTTAACACGCGGGCCGTTCGGGCTTTGCCCGGCGATGACACGCGCCTCAGTTTTACCGATTTCCCTTTATGCGGACCGCTTTCCCTCCATTTTGCGGCCCGCATTTTTTTGCCTGCTTTTGCCTTTCTTCTGCTAAGCCATCGCAGCAATCAAGCGCTCGCGCGTAAACGGAATATCGCGCAGCCGTATTCCCGCGGCATTGAACAGCGCATTGCCCACCGCGGCTGAAATCGGCCCTTGCGTGCCTTCGCCCGCGCCGAGCGGCGGCAACTCCGGACGATTGATCAGCGCCACTTCCACCTGCGGCACTTCGGTAAACGACAGAATCGGATAATCATCCCAGCTTTGCTGCGTAATGCGCATGCGGTCGTATTTCACTTCCTCTTTCAGCACAAAACTCACCGCCTGAATAATGCCGCCTTCGACCTGATTCAGCAGGCCATCGCTGTTGATGACCTGCCCCACGTCCACCGCGCCCCACACGTGCGTCACGCGTATCGTGTCGGCGAGTTCAATATCGGCGATCATGGCCATATAGCCCGCGCCGTTTTTGTAGCGCGCGAAACCGATGCCTCTGCCTTTGGTTCCATCGCCTTTCGCGTTGGCTTTCCAGTGGGCCATCGCGGCAACCTTTTCAATCACCGCGCGTCCGCGCGGGTCTTTCAGATGCCGCAAGCGGAATTCCACCGGATCAGCGTTCGCCGCCAGCGCCAGCTCGTCCATGAACGACTCAATTGCGAACACGTTGCTCTGGCTGCCCAAACCACGCAACGCCGATGAGCGGATCGGCGGATCGGGAATCAGGTGATTGGAAATCTTTTGATGCGGAAAATCGTAAATCGGAATCGCATTGCGATGACTGCCGCCACCCGGCAACGGCGGGTTTGCGGTTTGCGCGCGCGGCAACGGTTTTTCCAGATGCCACGCCGCCAGCAAATTACTGCCGGTGCCGCGCCCGGGACGCGAACTGTGGCCGTGACTCCATACGTCCATTTGCCATGCGGTAATCTGCCCCGCATCGGACAGCGTGGCGCGTGTTTTCACCACCATCGCGGAGCTGAACGGCTCCCACGCGAATTCTTCTTCGCGCATCCATTGCACCCGCACCGGGCGCCCCGGTGCAGCGCGCGCCAGCAACGCTGCATCCAGCGCCACGTCGTCGGCCGCGTTGTGCCCGTAACAACCCGCGCCTTCTACGTGATGAACCACGACGTCTTCCATCGGCACGCCGAGCGCAGGCGCCATTTCCGCGCGCAGCGGGTAGATGCCTTGGCTGTGTGTCCAAACGGTAAATTTACCGTGGTCGAACTTCGCCACCGCGCACGAAGGCGCGAGCGACGCATGCGCAAGAAACTGCCGTGTGTATTCGCCTTCAAAGTCGCGGCCCTGTGGTGGGCCCGCGGGTGATTCGGCGCCGTCGCCTTTTTTCTCGCTGATGACCTCGGACTTTGCCGCGCCTTTTAACAGATAACGCGGATTGAATTCCGGCAGCGTATCCTGCTCGCGCCACTGCGCATTGCGCGTCAGACGCCGCTGCGCACGTATCGCTTGCTCTTCCCGCTCCGCCACCACGCCCAAAAAGCGTCCGTCGCGCACCACCGCCACCACACCCGGCATTTTGCGCACATCGTCGAGGTCAACACTCAGCAATTCGGCGTTATAACTCGGTGGACGCGATACGCGGGCATGCAGCAACCCCGGCGGCGCCATATCCTGCACATACGTCGGCTCACCCGCCACTTTACGGGGTATGTCCACGCGCGGCGCGGCAGTGCCGACAATGGTATGCAGCGTATGCGATTTGGGTTTGGCGTCGCCGGTAGCTTCGCGTTTTAACAGATCGCCATCGGTGATTTCCCAGTAACTGACACTGCCGCCGCTGCGCGCCGCAACGACGCCATCGTTTACGGACAGTTGCTCAATCGATACGCCAAGCTTCGCCCCTGCGCGCGCGAGTAACAACTCTCGTGCTTCGGCAGCCGCATAGCGAAACGCCGTTCCAGACTGCTCGATG
Source organism: Burkholderiales bacterium (assembly GCA_040081205.1). Taxonomy (GTDB): domain Bacteria; phylum Pseudomonadota; class Gammaproteobacteria; order Burkholderiales; family SG8-41; genus UBA5216. The sequence continues at coordinate 2,363 of JBEBHE010000212.1, forward strand.
GACTGACTGCCTGAGGTAACGCCTTCATTCGGGCTTAGCGCGGTGACCGCGGTAACCACACTTACGCGCTCCAGATTGACGTCGAGTTCTTCGGCCACAATCTGCCGCAGCGCGGTCAGTATGCCCTGGCCGATTTCGATCTTGCCCGGGCGCATGGTCACGGTACCGTCACGATTGATATCGAGCCACTGGCTCAAGTTGCGATTGGCTTCCAGGCTGCCGGGCAGCACACGTTTTGCCGTCGTGGTTTCAGCCATGATTATTTCCTCACCTCTGTGGCAGCGCGCATATCTGCAGCCGCGCGTTTCACCGCGCGCAATATGCGCTGGTGCGTGCCGCAGCGGCACAGGTTTTTCGACAACGCCTGTTTCAACTCGGCATCGCTGGGCGACGCATTCACATCCAGCAGCGCCTTGGCCGACATGATGATGCCGGTGGCGCAGTAGCCGCACTGCGCCGCTTGCTCATCGACAAACGCGCGTTGCAGCGGATGCGGATGATCCATCGAGCCGATGCCTTCGATGGTCGTAATCGATTTGCCCGCCACCGCCGATACCGGCACATCGCACGACTGCACCGGCTTGCCGTCAATGATCACCGTGCAGGTACCGCACTGCCCCACGCCGCAGCCATAGCGCACGCCCTTGCAATTTGCTTCGTTGCGCAACACGTAGAGCAGCGGCGTTTCGTCGTCCGCCGTGACCTTGTGCGCGCGTCCATTAACCGTGATGCTTATCTCCATGGCCGCCTCATAAATTATTTTTTAAAAACAAATACTTATTAAATATTATTCCTGCCGGACATCCTGCTTTTCACTCGTGTTTTTTGATTCCACACCTTATACTACCCCTCCTGAAAACGTGCGGAAGAATTCCTCATGAGCCAGACCGCCGACGTTGATACGTTGAAGAACCGGATCGAACAGCTGTACCTCGAACACCGCGATTTGGACGATGTGATCGCCCATCTCCTTGAAATCACGCCGCACGATCAACTGCAAGTGCAGCGGCTGAAAAAACGCAAACTCTTCGTCAAAGACCAGATCAGCGCGCTGGAGCGCCAGCTTACCCCGGACATACTCGCTTAGTGACGCACGGGCGACACCGTTAGCGGCACTACACTTTACGCAGCGCGAGGTAGAGCGCAAAAAAGCCGAGCAGCACCAACCAAAACAACGACCAGCCGGCAATCGTCAGTCCAAGGAACGTCCAGCCCGCTTCGGCGCACTCTCCCGATCCCGCCAGCACTTTGGTCAGCACATCGGCAAGCGGAAATTTTTTCAGCATGTATTCCAGCCCCGGCCCGCAGGCCGGCACTTTGTCTGCAGGCAGATACTGCAACCACACATGACGCCCCGCAACAGCGGCACCCAACGCCGCCACCACGAACGCCGTGATGCCGTAGACCCTATTTCCGCACCGCGCCGGTCCGTGCAACGCCGCCAGCAGAAACACTGTGGCCAGCGCATAAAACGCCACGCGCTGCACCATGCACAGCGGACACGGATTCTGCATCTCCACGTATTGCAAGTAGTAGGCGAATCCGAGCAGGCCGGCGCAGATGGCAAAGCCAGCGGTAAATCCCAAACGCGGTGAAAGCGGCATGAATGTCATCGCGGCAAGTTTACCGTAAACTGTCGTGACCATGATTCGCGTAACACGCAATATTGTTTTGAAGGAATCGGAGATCGAAGAAACGTTTGTGCGCGCATCCGGCCCCGGAGGGCAAAACGTCAACAAGGTCTCCACCGCCGTGCAACTCAGGTTCGATGCCGCGCATTCGCCGTCGCTGCCGGACGAAGTGCGCCTTCGACTGATTGCACTCGCCGGCAACCGCATATCGACCGGCGGTGTGATTACCATTGCCGCGCAACGCTTTCGTCTGCAAAGCCGCAATCGCGCCGATGCGCTGGAGCGCCTGATCGCGTTGATCCGCGAGGCCAACCACAAACCGAAACCGCGCAAAGCCACACGCCCTTCGCGTGCCGCAAAACAGCGCCGTCTCGACAGCAAAAAGCAGCGCGGTGAGGTCAAACGCGCACGCAGCAGCAAAGCGGATTTTTAGGGACGTGCCCACCCTTGGCAATCGATATTGACGGCGACGACCTTCCTCAACTAGACTGATTACAAGTACGTATTGTTACGGGGAATAATCGTGCACCAACGACTGTTTACTCATTTGCCAAACATGTTCGGCACGGCCACAAGATGGGTTCTGCATCGCAGCGAAATAGAGTAAAAAACCTTTAATATCAAATAATTAGGAGAACTGCATGAACGTGAAGCTGATGTTGAGTGGTGTTGTGTTGCTGATGGGTACAGGTTACGGTGCAGCAGTGCTGGCGCAAGCCAAGCCGGATGTACTGGTGAAACAACGTCAATCCGCGATGACCCTGATCGGCAAGTATTTCGGACCGATCGCCGGCATGCCTTCCGGCAAAGCGCCCTACAACGCCGAAACTGTCGTGCGCAATGCAGCCTATCTTGACGTGCTGAGCAAAATGCCGTGGGACGGCTTTGTAGACAGCACCAAAGACGAGAAAACCCGCGCGCTACCGGCGGTTTTCACGGACAGCGCCAAGTTCAAGGAAGGCGGAGACCGCATGCAAAGCATGATTACCCAACTGGTTAAGGTATCCAAAGGTGGCGATGAAGCGGCGGTCAAGGCGGCCATTGCTGATGTCGGCAAGTCCTGTGCTGGCTGCCACGATAATTTCCGCGCCAAACAATAAGCAACGACTGACAGAAAGAGAAAACCCCGCTACGGCGGGGTTTTCGCGTTTGCGGAGGACTTGAGAATTGGCAATGCTGTCCAGGATGCAAATCGTTTTGCCTGTGCTGCTACTCGCATGCATGGCCGCACCCGCCTTCGCGCAAGGTAATGCGCAGGGCAGCGTAAACCGCGGCGAATACCTATCTAAAGCCGCCGGCTGCCTGGGCTGCCACACCGAAGAGAAAAAAGGTGCGGTCAACTATGCCGGCGGCCGTGCGCTGAAAACGCCGTTCGGCACGTTCTATGGCCCCAACATTACGCCGCACCCCGACGCAGGCATCGGCAAATGGACGGAGGCCGATTTCGCGAAAGCGCTGCGTCACGGCAAACGCCCCGACGGCGCGAATTATTTTCCGGCATTTCCGTACCCGTCGTTTACCGGCATGACTGATGCCGACGTGCGCGACCTGTGGGCATATCTGCGCACGCTGCCGGCGAACAACCAGCCGAGCCGGCCACACGACGTAGGCTTTCCGTACAACCTGCGTTTCGCGGTGACATTCTGGAAGGCGTTGTTTTTTACCCCCGGCGCGTTCACGCCCGATCCCAAAGCGTCCGAAATCATTAACCGGGGCGCGTATCTCACCAACGCACTTGGTCACTGTGGCGAATGCCACACGCCACGTAATTTCATGGGCGGCCCGCGCAAAGAACGGTTTCTCGCCGGCGGCAAAGGTCCGGAAGGCAAGGACATACCCAATCTCACACCGGCGCGCCTCAAAAAACAATGGGGCGACAAGGAACTCAGTGATTTCCTGTCGAGCGGACTCACGCCCGACGGTGATGTGCCTGCTGAAGCCATGGGCGAAGTGATCCGCAACACCACCGGCATGCTCACGCCAGCGGACCTGGCGGCGATGATTGCTTATCTACGTTCACTGCCTGCCATCGAAAACGAGAAAAAATAACGGGACCACGCCAGCAGTGCGTTCTGTTGTCAGACGCTGTAATTTTCCGCGCGCAGCCGTAGTGTCACGTAATCGATCTTGCCGTTACCGGTTAACGGCAACTGATCCAGTTTGACGATGTGGCGCGAAATCGCGATCTCCGGAGCCTGCATTTCGCGGGCCGCGCGAACCAGCATCATACGATCCAGTTTCGCATCCGTGGTAAACAACACCGTACTTTCTCCGTAACCTTCGACCTGCCTCAGCGTGGCCGCATGCTCGCAATCGGGCGATGCATGCGCGGCGATACGCTCCATCAGATCGAGCGATACCATTTCGCCGGCAATCTTCGCAAAGCGGCGCGTACGCCCGATTATGCTCATAAAACCATCTTCGTCGATTTCCACCACGTCGCCAGTCGAATACCAGCCTTCACCACATTCAGACTTCGGCGGATCAATGACGCCCGGATAGTCGTAATGCAGATAGCCGGTCATCAGGTTGGGGCTACGCACGTGCAACACACTGCCGCTGACCAGCCCTGGCACAGGTATCAAGCGATGTTCAACGCCTGGCAACAAGCAACCCACGCTACCTTCGCGAAACGCCAGCGGTGTATTGAGCGACATGGCCGGCCCGCACTCCGTCGCACCATAACCCTCGAAAACTCTAAGCCCGAAGCGCGTGCGCCACAAACGCGCGACCTCTTTGCCGAGTTTCTCGCCGCCGCAAATCACCTTGCGTAGCGACTGAAAATCATACGGATGAGCATTTCGCGCGTAATGCGCCAAAAACGTACTTGTCCCGAAGATGTAAGTTGCGTCACTTTGATAGACAAGACCAGGAATGCTGTGAAAGTGCAGCGGAGAAATATAAAGAAAAAGTCTCGTCCCTGTCATCAACGGCATCAGCGCACAGGCGATCAATCCAAAACTGTGGTACAGCGGCAGCGAACTGAAGTACTTGTCGTTAGGCCCGAAATCAATTACTGCCTGAAGCTGCGCCATATTGGCGAGCAATGCCGCATGCGAAATCACCACGCCTTTGGGCCGATCTTCTGATCCCGAAGTGAACAGCACAATTGCAGGCCGCTGCGGATCGACCGACGGCATTGCCAGCCGGGGCAGCCACAACGCAAATCCCATCAACCAAATTTTGTCCAGCCACGTTAGCGTATTGCGCAAATCTTCCAGGTACAGCAGGCGCACTTCCGGCAACGCTTCTGCCAGCTTCTCCAGCTTGATGCGCTCCAGAAACAGGCGCGATGTAACCACGGTCTTGACGCAAGCCGCTACGCACGCACTGCGCAGGGCTTCCGTGCCCGCGCTGTAATTGAGCATTGCCGGCACGCGGCCCTTGGCGGAAAGCCCCAGAATAACGGCAAGGCTGGTGGACAAATTAGGCAGAAGGACACCGACCGTTTCGCCATTGGCACATGGGCGCGACAACAGTCTGCCCAACGCAAGCGTCGTCTTCAATAGTTGACCGTAGGTTTCGGGTTGCCGCCGCGCGTCTTCGATAATGCGGATATGGCGTCCATGCAATGACACTGCGTCCACCAACGCGCCGAACAAATCACGCTGACACAACGGCACGCTCATCATGTACTGAACAATGCGCTGCAAATCCACCGATCGCTCTTGCCTGCGTCGCTTGCCGCTGCCCTTGGCTTCCGCTGCAGCAATCGGCATCTCCGGTGCGAGCGATTGGACCGCCAGCGTCACGCGCGGAAACCAGAACTTGGGCCACTGACCAGATACGCGCGAGAACCGGGAATACAACGTGCCGTGTACCCGCACGGGCGTCACCTGCATTCCGCATCGCGCCGCAATCACTGCGGCGGAATCGAATATCTTCATTGCGCCGCCAGTGGACGTTACCCGCCCCTGCGGAAAAATCACCGCGATGCCTCCGGCCTTGACATGATTGACCACCGTTTTGACCGTGAATGGGTGGGAAGGATCCAGCGATAGGCAGTGGACGCACAAACTCAAAAACCGCACCCACGGGCTTTCCCGCATCTCGGGCGTCGTCACCACGAGTGGCGCCCCAGGCAAAAACAGCCCCAGCAATACGCCGTCTATTGTTGAATCGCAATTGGCCACCACCAACTGTCCGCCGCCCCGCAGACGCGCGATATCACCGGTCACATTGACGCGAAATACCAGCCGCAACAGCCATTGAATCAGAAATCGCATAGCGCCAATAAACACGAATTCAATGTCTCTTTTTCCGCATCGCAATGCAACCTTCCGGTCCTCCTATAGAAATATTTTCACCGTCATCGTTTACAGATTAACGCCGGACGATTCGCTCATCAATGGCTGAAGGACGCCACCACAAATCGTGACAAATTTCCGGATTTCGAAAAACACCCGCTCGAACCGTTGAAGGGTTCGTGAT
>JBEBHE010000213.1:0-8416 GCA_040081205.1 Burkholderiales bacterium
TAGTTAAATACTACTCGCCGCAGCGCTTCGCACCGTATTGGAGCCGCCATCACTATGGCGCACCATGGAGGCGCGCTTCGGGGCTAAACAGCGACGAGCTCGCGCACCAACGCGGTGAGCGCGCCATCAGATCGCGCGAGTTCCTCTAGGATGGTGAAATGATTGTGTTGAGGAAGACGTACCAACCGTCCGGGCAAATGCGCTTTCGCGCGGGCCTCAGCGTAGATTTCTGACTGCCGCTGCAATTCCGGTAACTCGCCCGTGCCACAGGCAAGCATCAACGGCAACGATTGCCCGGGAAGATTCGTCAGCGGACTGAACTGCTGCACGGCATGCGCATCCAGTCCGAGCTTGCTATTGAGGTAGTTCAGACGTATCGGTTCCAAATCGAAAATGCCGCTGATCGCGAGCCCGCCCTTGACCGCGGACTCCCCCATTAACACCGCTGCCAGATGGCCTCCGGCAGACCAGCCAGACACGATAATGCGATGAGGATCGCCGCCAAAATCAGCGGCGTGCTGCGCAACCCAGCACACCGCAGCACGCACTTCGGCAACAATGCCCTCCAGCGTGATCGCCGGCGCCAGGGTGTAACCGGGCAGCGCGACATGAATGCCGTGTGCCAGCGGTCCGGCAGCGACAAAACTGAATGTTTCCTTGGCACGCATTTGCCAATAGCCGCCGTGAATGAACACCAGTATCGGCGCCGGTCTCGTGGTTGGCGGCGCGGCGAAATAGTCGATTCGGTTACGTTCAGCCGGGCCATAACGCAGGTTGAGGTGTTGCGGCCTGGCCGCGCGTATCTGCGCGCTGCGCGCATCGAAATCCGCCAGCATTGCCGCGCTGTTCGCCACGGCTGCTGTGTTGTCGTACGCCGCATCCAGTGCCGCGCGATCCATACCGCGATAAAGCATTATGACGCGCTCATTGCTGCGCGCCCGATTGGGCCGCGAGATAAGCGCGCCAGCCGCGAAACCCGGAAATATCCTGCGCGCCTGCAACCGCGCAGGATTCGCACAGGAACCCTTTGACGGTAATCCCGTCAACGAGTGTCAGCGTGCCGATGGCCAGCGGTGACGGCACTTCGGCGACAAAAGAACCGAAAGCCGCATGATCCATGGCCCACAATTCGACAGCGATCGATACGCCATCGCGCGCAACCCGCACCAGCCCCGGCTTTGGCGGCACCGTGCCTGGCAATGCGTATAGCCGGTAGTCCGGCGCCGTAGCCGTAGATTGCAGCAAGCGTGCACCGCGCGTGGTGAGTTGATCATTAAGCGGCAGCCCTGAAAGATGCGCCCCAACGACAGCAAGCACTACTGCGTCACCTTCTTTTAACGCAGGTTGTGCTGCTACCGGAAGCACCGGCAGCGCAAATGTCGTGGCACCCATCGGCACATGACTCGCGCGATGAAAGCGGCTGCCGATGGCGGCAAGAAAAGAGTCGGCATTGGCTTGCGCGATCAGCGTCACGCCCGCAGGCAAACCATCGGTGCGGAAGGTACCGGGCACCGCCAGCGCACACAGATCGAGCAAATTAACAAAGTTGGTGTAGTAGCCAAGATTCGTATTGCGCTCGACCGGTGCTTCGGCGATTTGCGCATGGGTGTAGATCGTGCCGCTGGTCGGCACCGCAAGCACATCCATCTTTTCCCATTCCGCATCGCAGCGGCGTTTCAGTTCACGCAGACGGTAGTACGCTTCAAAGGTATCAACCGCGTTCCATTGCTTCGCGGATTCAATCACCTTGCGCGTCACGGGATGAATCTCATCCGCATGCGCGGCAAAAAATGCCTTGATCGCGGCGTAACGCTCAGCCACCCACGGGCCATCGTAGAGTAATCGTGCGGCATCAACGAACGGGCGAAAATCAATTTCTGCCAGTTCAGCGCCGGTATCGCGGAGCGCCGACAACGATTGCTTGTACGCGGCACGCGCCACGTCGTCCCCAAAAAATTCACGCTGCGCCACGGCAGGTACGCCGCAGCGAAACGTCGCACTCACTGAAGCAAGACCAACCACGGGAGCGGCATCGACACGCGCATAGATATCCCCGGCATCAAAACCGCGCATGACCTCCAAGACGTGTGTCGCATCCTCGCAGGTCAGCGCGAACACCGATACGCAGTCGAGCGAACGACACGCCGGGACCACACCCCGCGTGCTCACTAGGCCGGGCGTCGGCTTGAGTCCCACGATATTATTAAACCCGGCAGGCACCCGCCCCGATCCTGCGGTATCGGTTCCCAGCGCAAAGCTCACCAGGCCCGCCGCAACCGCCACCGCCGAACCCGAGCTCGAACCGCCCGAGATGTAGTCCTGATTGAACGCATTGCCGCAAGCCCCGTAGGGCGAACGCGTGCCCACCAGGCCCGTGGCGAATTGATCAAGATTGGTCTTGCCTATGAGCAGCGCACCTGCATCCAGCAATCGTTGCACGGCGTATGCCGTCTCCCGGGGCTTATAGGAAAACGCAGGGCACGCAGCCGTTGTCGGACAACCCGCGACATCGATATTGTCCTTTACTGCAAATGGCACGCCATAGAGCGGGAGCCGCGCACCTGCGGCACGACGCGTTTCAATCTCGCGCGCTCGTTGGGCTACCGCTTCTTGCGGCAACAAGTGAATCCACACCGGATTCGCCGCCAGTGCAGGCATCTCGCTATAGATATCCCGCACGACGGTTCCCGGCGTCGTCCTGCCCCGCGCATAGGCGTCTGCAAGGAAGGCTAGGTCAAGACTGTGTGCAAGCATGGATGGTGACCATCAGTGATTGGCAAAAGGACATCGGTATAAAGCAACATGCATGCCAAATTCAGGCCTTACGAGCCCTGATCCCGGGAATCGTGCAATGGCCTCCCACATGAACGCCCACTACGAATGATGCGCCATCACCCACCGCGCCACTTCAAACAGCAGCTGATCATTGTTACGCGCGGCAATTAACTGCGCGCCGACGGGCAATCCATTCGGTCCCGCAAAGAGCGGCAGCGTCATGCACGGAACATGCGTGCTGGTCCATATCAGACAATGATTGGCGTTGCCGGTAGCGTTCAGCCCAACCGGCGCTTCGCCAGAAACCGCAGGCACCAAAAGCACGTCAAAATCCTTAAGCACGTCATGCATGATGCGACGGGCGCGCGCGAGGAAACTGCGTGACTCGCGGTATTTTTCGAAACGGCACGCGAGGCCGTCTTTCAGCCGGTTGTTACGCAGGGTTTCGCTGATCATCTCGTAGTGATGGTCAATTTCCCATGCGCGGTTACGCGCAAACTCGAAGCTTGATACCCAGCGGTGCGCATCGCCGATGCGTTCAAATTCTTTCGGCAAAACCACCTCGGACACCTTGGCGCCCGCCTTCGCCAGTTGGGCGCCACAGTCTTCCAGCGATTTTTGCGTAGCGGGTTCGCACTCATCCCAGAATGGCGTGCGGCAAAAACCAATGCGGGGCGCGTCAATCACCTTCGCGGCCAGCGGTTGCGGCGCGACACCGAGCAGCACGCCGCGATACAAAGCAATGTCTTCGACCGAGCGCGCCATCAGCCCCACCGTATCCACTGAGCCTGCCGCTTCCATCACGCCGTGACAGCGGATGTCGCCCCACGTCGGCCGATAGCCCACGCAACCGCAAAACGCCGCAGGGCGTATCGTCGAACCCGTGGTCTGCGTGCCCACCGCCAAGGGCACCATATTGTCACCCACCGCGGCAGCCGATCCGCTCGATGAGCCACCCGGCGTGCGCGAGTGATCCTGTGGATGATGCGTTTTTCCGGGATGACGGTTGGCGAATTCGGTAGTTACCGTTTTGCCCATGATCAAACCGCCGGCGCGTCGCGTCAGTGCCACCACCGCAGCGTCGATGCGAGGACGATGACCTTTATGTATCGGCGTGCCGTACTCGGTGGGCATGTCGCAGGTGTCGATAATATCCTTGATGCCCACGGGCACACCCTGCAGCGGCCCGATGTTGCCGCTGGCGTCGAGTGCGCGCGCCTGCTTCAACACCAGATCAGGATCAAGAAATTGCCACGCTTCGACCTGCGGCTCGCGTGCAATGATGTGATCAAGGCACACGCGGGCAACGGCTTCGGCTGTAGTCTCGCGTGCGGAAATTGCTCGCACGATTTCACTGGCAGTCAATTCATTGAGTGGTTTCGTCATGGCTGATTTTCAAGCAGACGCAACATACAAATAACTATTGAAAACAATAACTTATGAAATAACCTATCCAGCCAAAATATATCCTAACTGCGAAAAATCGGTTCCGGCTGTGTAAAGAACGAATGCAGGATGTGATAGACCGTCATGTAATTGATCTGCTGAAAACTCGCATGCGAAATGCCCGACATCACCGCAAACTGCTTGTCGGGATTCGGCAGGCGCTTGAAAAACTCAACGAGATCATCAAACCCCGCGATGCCGTCGAACTGCCCGCGCATAATGATGGTTGCGGCGTTGATTTTCGCGGGATCACACACCGGCAGTTTCGAACACATATCGACGTAGGTTCCGGTCGGCACGGAGTCGTCAAGCGCCAGCACTTGATCGGCGAAGGCTTCGATGACTTTGTCTTCGGCGCAGCCCGGATGATCGCGATTGAACACCGAATACATGAACTCGCGGCTCAACGGGCGGCGATTCATTTTCATGAATTCAGGCAATTTCTTCGTGCGCTCGGCGAGTGTGGGACTGCCCTCTCCCGTCCACACGAACGCATCCAACGCAAGCCGTGATACGCGCTCCGGGCACCGTTGCGCGAACAACGCCGCGCGCAGCGCGCCGGATGAGATGCCGTACACCATAAAGCTTTTGATGCCGCGTGTCTTGGCAATGTAGTCAGTCGCCGCCACCAGATCGTCGACACCGTTGGAGATGTCAAAATTGATGTCACGCTTTTTGTCGGAGCGGCCGTAGCCTTCCATATCGACGCACCAGGTATCGAAACCTTTCTCGACGAAATAATCCATCGCCGACGAATGCGCACGCCCCGGCACTTTCAAATCGAACGTCGGCTGCGAGGCCATCGACGATCCGTGTACGAACAACACTGCAGGTTTGTTGCCCGGTGCGCCAGTAAATTTCTCGAATAGAAAAAGATTAACATCGCCTTTTTTGGTCCAGTGATCGTGCGCGGTGATGGCAGTGCTTGCGATGGCCGACATGTGGAAACTTTCAACGGTGGAAGAAAGGGCGCCAGTCTAGGCCAGCGCATGCCGAGCGTCAAACGATGGACTGTGCGCGACGGCGCAACGGTTTCGGTTTGGCAGTGGCAGACGTAGCGCCTATAATTTCTCCTCACGATTCTTTCGGCCGGCGCCCCAAGTCTTGCGCCTCACGCCTTGAATCCCATTATTACCACCGGAGAATCACGCATGGATTTCAGCATCAGCGACGAACAACGCGCCTTTGTCGATACGGTACGCAAAGTGTGCCAGAAGGAGTTCGCGCCGCGCGCGATCAAGTATCTCGACGGCTCGTGGCCCGTGGAGAACATGAAACGGCTCGCGGAAATCGGCGTGCTGGGCATGTCGATACCACCCGAGTACGGCGGCTCCGGCATGAGCACACTTGACTGCGTGCTGGTGCTCGAGGAAATCGGCAAAGTTTGTTACGTCACCGCGATGGGTGCGCTGGGGGAAGTCGGCGCACAATCGCGCATTATCGCCGCCTACGCGCCGGAGTCGATCAAAAAACAAATCCTGCCGCGCGTGGCGAACGGTGACGCGATGCTCGCCATCTGCATGACCGAGCCCGACGCCGGCACTGACGTGCCTAATTACCGCACCAACTGCGAGATCAAAGGCGGCAAAGTCATTCTTAACGGCGCGAAAACACTGATCAGTCGCGCCGATATCGCGGAAATGTTTGTGGTGTTCACGCGCGTGAACGGCGTAGCGGGCGCAGAAGGCATCGGCTGCATTCTGGTGCCGGGCGGTGTCAAGGGCCTTTCATACAACGCCGCCTATCACACCATGGGTGGCGAGAATTTATCAGACGTGAGGTTCGACAACATTGAACTACCACTGGAAAACCTGATCCTGCGCGACAACGGCATGAAGCGCTTGCTATCCGCGTTTAACGTGCAGCGCTGTCTGAATCCGGCAATCTGCCTCGGCCTCGCCGAAGGCGCGCTCGAAGAGGCGATCAAATACATGCGCGATCGCAAAGCGTTCGGCAAAGCCATCGGTCAGTTTCAGGGTATGCGCTGGAAAGCCGCCGACATGATGATTCAGATCGAAGCCGGGCGCGGCCTGTTATATCGCGCGGCGGTGTCGGGAAAACAGTTTCCTGATCCGACGCTGGCGGCGATGGCAAAAATTTACTGCAACGAAATGTCGATACGCGTCACCTCTGAAGCAGTGCAGGTGCATGGCGGTTACGGCTTCACCGATGAATTCCCGGTATCGCGTTTCTTCCGTGGCACGCGTTACGGCAGTTTGGGCGGCGGCACGTCGGAAACGCTACGCAATCTGGTGAGCCGCAAACTGGTGGATCAGATGGATCTGGCGAGTGGTGTTCTCGGCTTGGGGTACTACTGAAGCCGAACGCTGAAAGTTAGAAAGTCGCCTTGGCACGGAAATAATTATTGCGGTCGATGCTCTTGACCTTGAGGTTTTCCACGCGATTGCCGCGCAGCACGTCGAGCATGATTTCAACGCCCGCGTTGCCGCTTTTCCACAAGCGCGTGTAGAAATCCGCCTGGCCTTTAATGCCGTCACCGGATATGCCCACAATAATATCGCCGGCTTTCAGCCCTGCTTCATCGGCGGGACCATCCGGCGACACGCGCACCACCAGCAAATTGCCGCCCACTTCCTGCGAGGTGACGCCCAGCCACGGACGCGGCCGCATGGTCGAACGGCCATTGGCAATGAAATCGCCGATCACCGGTTTCAGCACGTCGATGGGCACGAACATGTTGCCGGGAACGCCGGCACTGGCACCCGCTATCGCGTTGCCGACTGCCAGCGAACCGATGCCGAGCAGTTTGCCTTCACGGCTCACCAGTGCGGCACCCTGCCAGTTCACCGTGGCGGGCGCGGTGTAAATCGCTTCGTCGAGCAGGTATTCCCAATAGCCGACAAACTGCCGCTTGGACACCACATACGCCGGCGCCACGCCGTCGAAACCGACGATCAGCACCATGTCGCGTTCCTTGGCTTCGGACGACAAGCCCATGTCGATGGGTTTCACCGGCACCGGCACCAGCGATTTGATCAGTCCGAGTCCGGTGGCATTATCGAAACCGACCACGGTTGCCGGATACACTTTGCCGTCGGCGGTGTTGATCTCGACTTTTTCCGCCTCGGTAATCAGATAGCCGATGGTCAGCACCAGGCCGCTGGAATCGATGACCACTCCGGTGCCTTCGCGGTTTCTGCCCAGCGTGCGGCCGCTACGCGCATCGGGGCCCGCCTGCGCGCGCACACGCACCACCGACAGCGCATCGACGCTGAGTTCCGGTTTGCCGCGCGGTGCAGGCGCAGCTTGCGTATCGGCGTCTTGCGCGCGCAGCGGCGTAGCAGCGACCATTGCCGCCACGACGGACAGCAGGGACACGCACTTCAGTGTGCAGCGTTTCAATATATTCACATCCATCTCCCGGCGGCAGTTGGAAACAACTTTCCCACAAAACGTTAAGCACACAAGCCTGCGTAACCATATGCTACGACGATTTGCCGCGTTTGGTAAGCGCGGCGAAAATCACGCTAAAATATCGTTTGCTCCCGCCGGAACATCCTCGGCGGGCCTACACATTGACAGGTTGCTTCACGCAATCGTTCATTCGTTCACGGAATTACAGGAGATTTCAAATGGATTTAGGACTGAAAGGCAAGATTGCCGTCATTACCGGCGGCAGCGACGGCATCGGCCGTGCCACAGCAGTGCTGCTCGCACGCGAAGGCGCCAAAGTGGCGATTTGCGCGCGCGGCCAAGAAAAACTCGACGACACGGCAGCGCAAATCCGTAAAGAAGGCGGCGAAGTGCTGGCGGTGTCCGCCGATATGTTCAAGCCTGCTGACATCGACCGGTTTTTTGATGCCGTGATCAAACAGTTCGGCGGCATCGATATTCTGGTCAACAACGCCGGCACGTCGCAGCGCGGCAATTTTCTCGACATCGACGACCAAAAATGGCGCGACGACATCGAGCTTAAGGTATTCGGCGCCATCCGCTGCACGCGGCGCGTCATCCCGGAAATGAAAAAACGCGGCGGCGGGCGCATTATCAATATCACCATTTCCAGCGCGAAACAGCCGGGCGCAGGATCGATGCCGACATCGTTGTCGCGCGCGGCCGGACTGGTGTTGACCAAGGCGCTATCGAAAGAATACGCGCCGGATAACATTCTGGTGAACACCGTGTGTATCGGCAAAATCAAATCCGGCCAACACGAGCGGCGCATGGTGAAAGA
>JBEBHE010000214.1:0-8391 GCA_040081205.1 Burkholderiales bacterium
AAATTGCTGCACGAGGGCAACACAGTACAGCGCATCATCGGAACGGTATTGATGATCGCGGGAATCATCGGCCTCGCGCTGGCGTAACCGCGCGGCGGCGTGCTGCCACCGTAGGCTATTCGATCTTCGCGCCCGCTTCCTTCACCACCTTGGCCCACTTCGGGACTTCCGCGCGCACAAACGCAGCGAAAGTTTCGGTCGCGTTGCCGACAGCTTCCACGCCCAGCGCCTGCAAGCGTTGACGTGAATCAGCGGCCTGAATCCCGCGCACCACTTCCGCATTGAGTTTGGCGACGATGGGCTTGGGCGTTCCCGCCGGCGCGAACACGCCATGCCATGAACCCAGTTCGTAACCCGCGAGACCGGATTCCGCGAAAGTAGGCACTTCGGGAGCCACGTTCGAACGCTTGGTTGTGGTCACCGCGATCGCACGCAGCTTGCCGGCTTTTACCTGCACATACGCCGTACTGATATTGTCGAACGACATGCTCACTTGACCGCCGATCACATCGCCCAGCGCCTGCGGACTTCCTTTGTACGGCACATGCCGCATCGTGGTCTTGGTCATGCTTTTGAAAAGCTCGCCGGATAGATGCGCGGACGTGCCGTTGCCCGACGTAGCGTACGTATATTTATCTGGCGCGGCTTTCAACAACGCCACCAGTTCACCGACGTTTTTCGCGGCAATCGACGGATGCACAACCAGAATGTTTGGTTGCGTAGCCAACAGCGTGATTGCCTCGAAGTCCTTGATGGGATCATACGGCAGCTTTGAATAAACACTCGCGTTAATGGCGTGCGTGCTGATGGTGCCGCCCATGATGGTGTAGCCGTCGGCCTGAGATTTAGCGGTGATTTCAGCGCCCACCGCGCCGCCCGCGCCGGGGCGGTTATCAACCACCACGGTCTGCCCCCACGCATCACGCAATTTCTGCGCGACGATGCGGCCGAGGATGTCGGTGGTTCCGCCGGGCGCGAAGGGCACCACGTAGCGTATCGGACGCGTCGGATATTCTTGCGCGAGCGCGGTATTAACGGAAGCACACGCGATAACGCTTGCCGCTGTTGCAATCAGGGTTTTCATGAAACGAGCTTCCTTGATGTAACCACCTGTTTTAATTAAATAATTTTAACGATATTGTTAAATACCCTTGGCCTTGCGCCAAACCTCAAACGCCGCGCGCGTTTCCG
This sequence comes from Burkholderiales bacterium, assembly GCA_040081205.1. Lineage (GTDB taxonomy): Bacteria > Pseudomonadota > Gammaproteobacteria > Burkholderiales > SG8-41 > UBA5216. The sequence goes on from JBEBHE010000214.1 coordinate 1,192, forward strand.
CATTGGGCGGATAGGTTCCAGGCAACGCCGCACCGCCGCGCACGCGTTCGAGGATGAACACTTCCATCACTTCCTGTTCGGCGGCATCTTTTGCTACTTCATCAACGAGATGCTGCGGAATAACAACGATGCCTTCTTCATCGCCCACCATGATGTCACCGGGATAAACCGCGACACCACCGCAGGCGATGGGTACATTCAGTTCGACGGCGTGATGGCAAATCAGATTCAACGGCGCGCTACCGCCCGCGCAATACACCGGGAAATCCATTTTCGCGATGGCACCGCTATCGCGCACCGGGCCGTCGGATACCAGTCCCGCCACCCCGCGCACTTGCAGGCGCGTGGTGAGTATTTGTCCTCCAGAGGCAACACGCTTTTCACCACGCGTATCCACCACCAGCACGCTGCCCGCAGGCGCACTTTCAACGCCCTTGCGCTGCGGATGCTCCGGGTTATCAAACGCGCTGATTTGATCGAGGTCTTCGCGCGCGGGGACGTTGCGCATGGTGTACGCGGGCCCGACCAGATTGCCGATCGAAGGCGTGGTCAGCCGGTTGATGCCTTGTATGTAAACGTTGCGAAAGCCGCGCTTGAACAACTGCGTGCAGAGCGTGGGCGAACTGACTTTGCGCAAGCGCTCCAGGGTTTCTGATTTCATGATGGCCTTCCTGTTGAATCACGATTACTTTTTTTCGCCTGCCACCACGTAAGCCCACAACGCTTCGATTTCTTCAGGCTTGAGCAGCCCTTCCCAAGGCGGCATACTGTTCTTGCCTTTGCCGACCGAGTGGCGAAAGCGGCCATCCTGATCTTTGGGAAACGTCATGAGATCGAATGCACCCTCGGGATTTTTCATGCGCACACCGTGGCACGGCGAACAGTGTCGCGCATACATGTCCGCGCCCAGCTTGATTTGTTCCGCGGGAAAATCCTGCGCATGCGCGCTCAATGCAAGCGCCATCAATACTCCTGCCACACTCATTTGCAGTTCTGTTTTTTTCATGAAATCGTTAAAAACAATCGGCCATGGTTAAAAAAATCCCACCGGCGCTGGCCGGTGGGATCGTTGTAAAGCTACTACTCTGTTTACACTTAGTCCATCAGCGCAAACGTCCACACCGTGCCGCCAGGCAGCACTTTGCCCGCCGTTTCGCGCCGTGCCGATGTGCCGCCGCCCAGGCCAGAGAACACGGAGACATATTGCTTGCCCTTGTAAGTAAAGGTAACAGGCTGCGAATTCACGCCCGACGGTGTCTTGAATTGCCACAGTACCTTACCGGTGGCCTCATCCAGCGCCGCGAAGTCGCCCGCCGTGTTGCCGGAGAACACCAGACCGCCCGCTGTCACCATCGCGCCCGACCAGCTCGGCAGATCAACCAGCGGCGTACGCCACGCGGGCTTGCCGGTCATCGGGAGCACCGCACCCCAGTAGCCCCAGGGCTGGCTCTTGTCTCGCTCCTTGGTGCTGTTGGTGACACCCATATAGCGCTCGCCTGGCTTGTACACCGGTAGATCTTTGTTCAACTGGTAAATCGCGGTTTCCTCAAGCATCGCGAAATAAAGCCGCTCCGTGGTGGGGTTGAAGGCCATCGGCATCCAGTTCTTGCCGCCAGTCCACCGCGGTTCAAGCTCAACCTTTTCGCCTGCGCGCAGCTTCTGCGCGACCTCCGTTTCGATGGGGCGACCGGTCTTAAGATCGACACCTGTGGCCCAGTTGGTTTTCACATATGGGTTGCCCGCGAGTACTTCGCCCGTCGCACGATCCAGCACATACATCAGGCCGTTGCGGTCAGCGTGCATCAGCACCTTGCGCTTTTTGCCGTTGATGGTGAGCTCGCCGAGCACGTTTTCGTTGTTGCCGTCGAAGTCATAGGTTTCGGCGGGCGTCCATTGGTAGTGCCACGCAATTTCGCCGGTCTTCGGACGAATCGCGATCACCGAGGCCACCCACAGGTTGTCGCCGGGACGTGCTTTCCATGTCCACGGGCCGCCATTGCTGGTGCCCCAATAAGAAAGGTCGAGTTCGGGATCATACGAACCGGTGATCCAGGTCGAAGCGCCACCGCGCTTGTACGAATCATCCTGCGGCCAGGTCGAATACGCTTTTTCCGTCGGGTCGGGCGTGGTGTGACGACGCCACACTTCCTTGCCGGTTTGCGCATCCAGGCCAATCACGAAGCCACGCACGCCGAATTCGCCGCCGGTCATGCCGCTCATCACGATGCCATTCGCAACGCTGGGGGCGCTAGTGATGGAGTAGCCTTCCTTCCATTCGGCAATCTTGGTTTTCCACACCTGTTTGCCGGTTTTGGCGTCAAGCGCATAGACATGCGCATCAAGCGCGGCCACATACACTTTGCCGTCAAACAAGGCAACGCCACGATTGTTCAAGCCGCAACACACCACACGCGGCACGGCGGGATCCCACTGGATGTCGTAATTCCACAATTGGCGGCCCGTACCGATGTCGAGGGCAATCACGCGCTTGACGTTGGCGGCATACATCACCCCGTTATGCACGAACGGCTGGCCTTGCTCGCCATACTCATTGCCCAGCGAGGTGCTCCACACCGGTACCAGCCGCTTGACGGTATTTTTGTTGATTTGATTTAATGCGCTGTAACGTTGCTGGTGATAACCCATGCCGTAGGTCAGCACGTTGTCAGTGCTACCGCCGTTGCCATCGCGATTCAGGTCTTGCTGTGTTTGCGCTTGCGCGGTAAAACTACAAGCGGCCAATAAGGCCGCACCCACTAACAAATTTCTCATGTCCGCTCCCCCTTAAAAATTTACTGTTGCGCGCGCAGTATCGGACGCCGGTAGGGTAGTGTCAATTAAGTTCAGTGATCCGCCCCACATTGTACAAATTGTGCGGCGCGTCAACTATTGACTAGAATGCGGCAATACGACAATTCACTTATTCATAGGATTTCCCATGCCCCAACTGATACTTACCGGCGATATCAATCTGATGAATGTCACCGATCCCACCGTACCGTTTCGCAAGACGATTGATGACTTTAAGGCCGCCGATATACGCTTCAGCAATATGGAATGCTGCCTGTATGCGCCGCCGGGCGGCCATGCCTGGGACAACGAAGGCTTCTTTGCTTCACCGGGACCGGCCGGCGAATCACTCAAATACGCGGGTATCGACGCCGTGGGCATCGCCAACAATGTCAACTACGGCGAAGCTGCAATCAATGCGTCGGTCGCGCGGCTCGACGAAATCGGCGTCAAGCACACGGGGGCCGGCGCGAATCGCGCGGCAGCGTACATGCCGGTGATCATCGAGAAAAATGGCGTACGCTACGGCTTTTTGCAGCGCACATCGGTCTATTGGCCCACCAATCACGAAGCCAGCACGCACAGCGCCGGTGTCGCCACCATCAAAGGCCACACCGCGTACCAATTGCCGCTGCACAAAACCCGTCCGGAAATTCCGCCGGCGAACCGGCCCGGCATTCCGCCGGAAATTCTGACCTGGCCCGACGCCAAACATCTGCAATTGTTCAAAGATGACGTCGCGGCGCTGCGAAAGCAAGTGGATATTCTGGTCGCCTCATGCCACTGGGGTCTGCACAAGGATGTGCTGGACTACATGCCGATGATTGCGCACGCGGCCATCGACAGCGGCGCGGATATCGTGATGGGACATGGCCCGCACTACTCACTGCCGACAGAAATTTATCAGGGGAAAACCATACTATATGGCCTCGGCAGCTTCTGCTTTCACACCGGCCACGGCGGGCGCAAACACGGCGACTGGCTGGGCATGGTCGCGCTGGTCAATGTCGATAAAAAAGCGGTGTCGAAAGTGGCGGTCAAGTTCGTGCGCCACAACGATCTGAACGAAACGTATTTCTGCGATCCTGCGAATGAAAGCAAAGAACTCGGCGAACTCAATAGTCGCGGGGCGAAGCTGGGGACGAAGCTGGTAGCGAGCGTACAAAATGGGATGGAATTGGAGATAGCGGCGGCATAACACCTTTCCGCCTTTAGGGGAGACGATTCAATGACAAGCCTTGATCACTGCTACAACATCTTTGACCTGCGCGAGGTTGCGAAGCGCCGCCTGCCCAAAGGCATCTTCGAATACGTCGACAAGGGCACCGAGGACGGGATTTCGCTCGAAGAAAACCGCGCGGCGTTTCAGCGCATTAAACTGCACACGCGTTTTCTCAACGATTGGTCGACGCGCGACCTCGGTACCGAACTCTTCGGCCAGCGCATCAACCTGCCGTTTGGGATTGCGCCCACCGGCAGCGCGGGACTGATGTGGTATCAAGGCGAGGTCGAACTGGCAAGGGCCGCTGCCGCAGCGGGCATTCCGTTCACGCTGGCCACGGGCGCGCTAACCTCCCTGGAAGAAGTCACCAAGGCCGTGCCCGATGCACGCAAGTGGTTCCAGCTTTACCCTTGGGAGGACGAGGCGGGTTCCTACGAAATGGTCACGCGTGCGCGCGACCTCGATTGGGAAGCGCTGGTCGTTACCATCGACGCCGCGCCGGGCCGTGGGCGCGAGCACAACGAGCGCAACGGCTATTCCTTTCCATTCAAGCCTAATGTTACGGCGGCGGTGGACATGATGATGCACCCCGGCTGGATGTGGCGCGTGATGCGCCAGTACCTCGTGAACGAAGGCCTGCCTACCAACGCCAACTTTCCTGACCGCTACCGCCATACGGTCCTCGATGGTAAGACGCGCACGCGTCCGAAGGCTTTCCAGGCGATGACCTGGGACCATATCCGGAAATTCCGCGACTTCTGGCCGCGCAAGCTTATCGTCAAGAGCATACTGAGCGCCGATCAGGCGCGAGCCGCCGTCGATGCGGGCGCCGACGGCATTGTGGTGTCGAATCACGGCGGACGCGCCTTCGACAGCGCCATAGCGACCATCGACGTGCTGCCGGAGATCGTGGAAGCGGTTGGCGACCGCTGCACCGTCATACTCGACAGCGGCATCCGCCGTGGCAGCGACATCGTCAAGGCGTTGGCCCTCGGCGCGAAAATGGTGATGGTCGGCAGGGCAACGCTTTACGGTACGGCCTGCGGCGGGCAGGCGGGCGCCGCGCGGGCGATCAAGATACTGTCAGACGAAATGGAGCGCAGCTTCGGCTACGTCGGCGCACGCCGGGTTGCGGAAATCGGGCCGCATATATTTGCACGTCACAACATTCAGAAGGTGCAAGCGTAGCCTGTAAGCAACGAAACGGATTACAGGCGACGTGCTCAATAGTCGCGGGACGAAGCTGGTGGCGAAGGGGATTGAATTGGGAATCGCGGCGGCGTAATGTCGGCCTGCGGCCTCTGTGGTTTATAGCCGCTCTTGCTCCGCGCCAGTTTATAGCCGTCGGTGAGCGTGTACAGAAACGCCTCTATGTCGTCGATTTCCGCTTCAGTGAGTTGCGGACGCTGTTTCGGGCGGCGCTGATAGGGCGGTGTGTCGACGTCGACATTGGCATGATACTGGGCCGGCAGATCGTTAAATTTTTTGCCCTCGGGAAACCACCGCGCCGGATCGGTATCGCGCGTGGCATAAAACGCTACGGCGTCGCGCAGGTTGTCGAAAAAACCGTTGTGCATGTACGGCGCGGTCACCGTGATGTTGCGCAGCGTCGGGGTTTTGAAAAGGCCGCAGGCTGCGGGGTCTTGCGGTGGCGGTTTAGGAACTGTCGCCGGTGGCTTGCGGTCTTTGTCTTTCGCCAGCGACACCGGCATGCGCTCGCACAACCCTAGGTCAATAAACGCCGGATCGGCATTTTTCGGAATGCGCATGCTGCGCGGCAGCCCCAGCGCGCGGTAGCTGAAGTCCGTGAATAGCGATTTCTGCGGATCGCGTGAAGCGGCATCGACAGTATGGCACTGCGCGCAATTGCCTTTTTGACGTATCGTAAAAAGACTCAGGCCGCGCTGTTCCTGTTCGGTGAACGTCGCCTCCCCGCGCATCACGTAATCAAATTTCGAGGTAAACGGCTGGAATACGCGCGTGCGTTCAAAGGCCGCTATCGAGGCCGCCACCGCGTCGAGCGCCGCGTCGGGATTGTCAAAAATAGCATCGCCCCACGCTTTCCGAAAGGCGCCGGCGTACGCGGCTTTTGCGACCTTGGCGATCAGCGCCGGCGTGTCGGTGTTATTCATTTCCACTGCGTTGAAGAACGGCTGCGTGGCCTGCTCTTCCAGCGTGTCGGCGCGACCGTCCCAGAAATGACCGCCCACTGGCACGCGTTTGCCGTCCTGTTCGATACTGCTATTCCTGCTAAAACGCGGCGCGGTGGCCAGATACATCAGGGTGGGCGCGTCGCGCGTGCCGAACTGATCAGACCGGCTACCCAGCGCCACCCCGATCATGGTGTTGTTGTTGCCGGTGAAGGCGCGTCGGGGGTCGTGGCACGAGGCGCACGCCAAACCCGCCGGCTCCGAGAGGTTGCTGTCGAAAAACAGCAGCAAGCCCAGCCGCTCGCGCGGCGTCAGGGAAGTCTCGTCAATAGCAGCGGCCAGCGACCGCATAAACTGGCCAGGTGACTGATCCTGTGCCCGCGGCAAAGGCGCTAGCAGGAGGAAAAAAATCCCCGCCAAAACGGGAACTGCCAGCGCGAGTTTGGCAAAGCGAAGCCGCGTGCGTTGAAGCATAGTAGTCGATGCGCAAGTTAACCTTGGCGCAAATTATAGCCGCAGAAGGTCACCCAGTGTCCGCAGTGGCAATACACGCAGCAAGAAGTCTGCCGTTTGCCCGCCGCAAATGCGCGCCGACTTTCAGCGCCAGAGGCTTGGCAGTTGCAGTTCGCCTGCGGCCAAAATTTGGATTTTGGCGGGGATCCAAGTTACTTCGCCAACCCCATCTCGGTAAACAGCGCCTTCACCTCGCCGTATTCCGTCTGCCAATGCTTCAAAGTATCGGCGCTGTTTTTGTAGGCGTTCGCCATCAGGTTGCGCTCGATATCCTTAAGCCATTCGCCGTCTTTCACCGCGCGAGAAATGGTGGCATCCCAGAACGCAATCTGCGCCGATGTTAATCCCGGCGGTCCGGCGAGGCCGCGCCATAAATCCTGAGCGCTATCGACGCCCAGTTCCTTCCACGTCGGCGCGCCGGCGATTTCGCCGTCCCAGCGCCGCGGCGCACCGATCGCCAGCACACGCAATCTGCCCGAGCGCACATGCGCGATGACGGTGGACACCGCACCTGCGCCCGCATCG
>JBEBHE010000215.1:0-8362 GCA_040081205.1 Burkholderiales bacterium
CCGCCGAGCACCAGCCACAACGTGCCCGACGCAAATCCCGAAAACACCACGCCCGCCGGTGCAATCGCCAGCACCATGCACAGCGCGAGAAAAATAAGCCCTGTGAGATGTTCGGGCAGCGTGCCCACGGCCCACAAGCCGATGGCGAGAAACAGCACGGCGGCGGCGTGCATGCTGTTCACGGATGCAGCGGCGGGCGGCGTGGTGAAAAACAACGCCATCGCCGCGATCACCACCAGCGTGGTGAGGAATGATTTGAGTGAAATGCTCATGGCACGCCGTGCGCCGCTGCGGTGTCAGCGCACCCTTCTTGCGCTTTCGGCGCGCGCATCAAGCTGCCGCAGGCATAAATAGCGTAAGTATTTGTTTATTATTTAAATTTAGCAGCGAGCGCATCGGCGCCACGCGCCAGCAATCCCATATCCGCGCCCACCGCGACAAACACATACCCCATGTCGAGACAGCGCTGGCCATCGGCTTCGCCCACTAAAATGCCTGGCGCTTTACCGAGTTTGCGGATGCGCTTGGCGGCATCTTCCATCACCTTCCACACGTCCGGATGCTGCCAGTTGCCGAGATGACCCATGTCTGCCGCGAGATCGTTGGGACCGATAAACACGCCATCGACGCCTTCGACCGAACCGATGGCTTCGAGATTCGCCATCGCCGCGCGTGTTTCGACTTGCACCAGCACGCATAATTCTTCATGCACGCGCTGCACGTAATCCTTGTGGCGGCCGAAGCCGGTCGCACGCGACACGCCCGACACGCCGCGCACACCGTGCGGCGGATAACGCGTGTAACGCACGGCGTTTTTCGCTTCTTCTTCGCTTTGCACATACGGCAGCAGCAGCGTCTGCGCACCGATGTCGAGAAAGCGTTTAATCAACACCATGTCGTTCCACGCCGGACGCACGATCGGCGTTGCAGTGCCGCCGACCAGCGCCTGCAATTGGGTATGCACCATCGGCAGTTCGTTCGGCGAATGTTCGGTGTCGAGCAATATCCAGTCAAAGCCCGCGCCGGCAACGGCTTCCACAGAAACATGGCTGCACAATGTTGACCAGAGACCGATTTGCGGTTTCATGGCCTTGATGGCTTGCTTGAAATTATTGGTGGGAGTCGGCACGATGCTTCCTTGCGTTGACGATCAATGTATTTCAGGATCCGGCGTTGCCGCCGTCTGATGCAGAAAATCAAAATCGCAACCTTTATCCGCCTGCGTGACATGCTGCGCGAACAGCGCGCCGTAGCCGCGCTTGAAGGGTTGCGGCGCCTGTTTCCACTCCGCGCGGCGTCGCGCGAGTTCGGCGTCGCTCACTTTCAATTCCAGTTTGCGTGCTTCGACATCAAGTTCAATCAGGTCGCCTTCGCGCACCAGTGCCAGCGGCCCGCCGACGTAAGACTCCGGCGACACGTGCAGCACGCAGGTGCCATACGAAGTGCCGCTCATACGCGCATCGGAAATGCGCACCATGTCCCGTATGCCTTTTTTCAGCAGTTTCTTTGGGATCGGCAACTGCCCCCACTCCGGCATACCTGGCCCGCCGAGCGGCCCACCGTTTTGCAACACCAGCACGGAGTTTTCGTCGATCTTGAGATTTTCATCATCAATACGCGCGTTCATTTCGTTGTAATCCTTGAACACTACCGCAGGGCCGGTGTGTTTGTGCAAATGCGCTTCCGCCGCCGTGGGTTTGATCACCGCACCATTCGGCGCGAGGTTGCCGCGTAGCACGGCCAATCCGCCGCTCGCCGACACCGGGTTCGAGCGCGGGCGTATTACATCAGTGTTATAGGTTTTTGCGCCAGCAACATTTTCACCCAACGTCTTGCCGTTGACCGTCTGACAATCGAGATTCAACAACGCGCCGAGCTCATTCAACATGGCGCGCAAGCCGCCGGCGTAGTAAAAATCCTCCATCAGATATTTATCGCCCGCCGGACGGATATTTGCCAGCACCGGCACTTTGCGTGCGAGCTCATCAAAGCGCTCCAGCTTCAAGTCAACACCAGCACGGCCCGCCATTGCCAGCAGATGAATCAGTGCGTTAGTCGAACCAGACAATGCGTGCGTGGCGATGATCGCGTTATCAAATGATTTCGCATTCAGAAAATCAGACGGTTTCCAGTCCTCCCACACCATATCAACGATACGCTTGCCGCTGGCGGTAGCCATGCGCGGGTGATTCGCATCAGCTGCTGGAATGGAAGCCGCGCCGGGCAACGTCAGTCCCAGCGTTTCCGCAATCGATGTCATGGTCGATGCCGTGCCCATCACCATACAATGACCGTAAGAACGCGCGATGCCTTCTTCCACTTCATCCCACGCTTTTTGGTCAATGTTGCCTGCGCGCAGTTCGGCCCAGTATTTCCATGAGTCGGTACCGGAGCCGAGATGCTCACCATGCCAGTTGCCGCGCAGCATCGGTCCCGCCGGCAAATAAATGCTCGGCAAATTCATCGACAGCGCGCCCATGATCAGCGCCGGCGTGGTTTTATCGCAGCCACCCATCAGCACGCAGCCGTCGATCGGGTACGAACGCAGCAACTCCTCGGTTTCCATCGCCAGCATATTGCGATACATCATCGTAGACGGCTTTTGAAACGGCTCGGCTAGCGCGATCGCCGGCATCTCCAGCGGAAAGCCGCCTGCCTGCCACACGCCGCGTTTTACCTCTTCCGCGCGGGTACGGAAGTGCGCGTGACACGGATTAATATCGCTCCACGTGTTGATAATGCCGATCACCGGCTTGCCCGCGAAATCCTCGCGCGAGTAACCCATCTGCAACGTGCGCGAACGGTGGCCAAATGAACGCAAATCCGTTGCACCAAACTATTTGTTTTATTTAATAATTTTAAGCAGACGCATCCGCTTTCAAGCCGGCTGCCTCTACCCCCTTGGCAGCGCACTCTTCATCTTCATCGCCACTCGCACCACTGATACCCGCAGCACCCAAAATCGCACCGCTTGCATCACGAATCAGCACGGCGCCCGGCTGCGGCAAAAATTTGCCTTCCGCGGTCGACGCCAGCGTCAGAAAAAAATTCGGATTGCCCTTGGCACGATTTCCCAGCGCGCGGCTGGAACAGCTCATTGCCACGGCGCCCCAGGCTTTGCCGAGCGCCACGTCGTAGCGGAACATGCTTGCGCCATCTTCGCGTTGCACGGCCTTGAGGTTGCCGGCGTCATCGAGCACCACGACAGTAAGCTTGGCATAATTTTTTGCGCGTGCATGTTCGAGCGCTTTTTCACAAATGGTATTGGCTTGCTTCAGGGTAAGCGGCATAAGAATCTCCGGAATGTGGGCTAAAAGGAAGGGAAACGGCTGCGCTGACTATACAAACCACGTTATGGTCTGTCAATTTGGCCTGGCAAATTAGCGCAAACGCCCAATCACGAAACGTCGGCTGGCTTCGCGGCGTTCGTGAGACTAGAATAAATCTGTGGCGAAACATGGCGATCCACATAGTATGAACGCAGTGTTGTTCAACGGGAGGGAACATCATGAAAAAACTATTGGCCGTTTGGCTATCTTTTAGTTGCGCGTGGGTTTATGCGCAGACTGCGGATGAGTTGATTAACGCGGGCAAGAATACGGAGAATATGCCCGTGCAGGGCATGGGCTACGATCTGAAAAATCACAGCCCGCTCAAGCAGATCAACAAATCCACCGTGAAGCGCCTCGTGCCCATCTGGAGCATGAGCCTTATGAATGATTTTGGTGAAACCGCACAGCCCACCATCTATAACGGCGTGATGTATGTGATTAACGCCAAGCACACCTTCGCCATCGATGTGGCAGCCGGCCGTCAACTGTGGCGCACGGAAGCGCAATGGGAACCGGAAGCAGCAGCGAAAGCCTGCTGCGGTGTGATCGCACGCGGCACGGCAACGATCTATAACGGAAAACTGTTTCGCATCACGCTCGACAATCATGTACTGGCGCTCGACATGAAGACCGGCAAGGAAATCTGGAAGCAGAAATTTGCCGAATACAAGGAAGGCTACACCGCCACCAGTGCGCCACTGATCGCAAACGGCGTGCTGATCACCGGCATGGCCGGCGGTGAGTTCACCACGCGCGGGTTTCTCAACGGCTGGGATCCGGACACCGGCAAACACCTGTGGCGCACCTATACCATTCCCGCGCCCGGCGAACGCGGCTCGGAAACCTGGCCCAAGGACAGCGAAGCTTGGAAGCAGGGCGGCGCGCCGACCTGGCGCGGCGGCGCATATGACCCGGCGCTTGATCTCGTCTACTGGGGCACCGGCAACCCGGCGCCATGGACGCCCGGCAGTCGCGACGCGCTGGACGGACTCTATGCCAGCACGCTGCTGGCGATACGTCCCAAGACCGGCGAAATCGCATGGCACTACCAATACACGCCCAACGATGTGTGGGACGTGGACGGCACCGATGAACCGGTGTTGGCCGACATCACGTTCGAGGGCAAGCCGCGCAAGGTGCTGTTTCAGGTGAACAAGAACGGCTTCATGTACACCATAGACCGCACCAACGGCAGGCTGCTGGCCGCACATCCGTTCACGCGCGTGAACTGGGCTTCTCAAATCGATCTGAAGACGGGCCGGCCGGTAGTGAACGCAGAGATCTACGACAAGCTGGTCAAGGGCGAGGAAGTGTCAATCTATCCGCAACGCGGCGTGAACGCCGTGCCGGTAGCCTACAACCCGAACACGGGCTTGATTTACACCAGTTCGTGGGACATCCCGCGCGTCTTCAGGATTACGCCCCCGACTGGCAAACCACAGGTCATCGGCCAGCGTTCTACCGGCGTCACCGCGCGCGAGTACATCGTCAAGCCCGGCGAAGTCGTTGGTCATCACATCGCAATGGATCCGATTACCGGCAAGAAGAAGTGGTCGATCCCGCTGATCGAACGTGCAAGCTCTGCCGGCATGTTGTCCACGGACGGCGGATTGCTGTTCACCGGCGACGTCAACGGCAAATTCATCGCGCTGGATGAGGCCACCGGCAAAACGCTGTGGGAATTCCAGACCAGTTCTTCCATCAATGCCACGGCAGTCACCTACACGCACAAAGGACGGCAATATGTCAGCATCGCTTCGGGAATCGCCGGCAATTCCGCGCGCCGCATGGCAAAGGGCACGGTGCCGACCGGGGGTTCGATGTGGACATTTGCGCTGATGCCGGATTAATCTGCCGGGCTAAGTATCAATGAAGCGTACCGCCATAATTTCTGCGGTGTTGATGATTGCGCCTGCCGCAGCACAAAGCCCCGGTGAAACCCTATCGCCGGATCAAATCAAGCGCGGTGCGGAAACCTTCGCGGCGAACTGCGCGCCGTGCCACGGCGAGCGCATGAGCGATCCGCAATTATTCAATCTGAAAACATTCCCGCCCGATCAGCGTTCACGCTTCATCAACTCGGTAAGCAACGGCAAGAATCAGATGCCGCCGTGGCGCGGGCAACTCAAGCCCGACGAGATTGAGGCGCTGTGGGCTTACGTGGTCGCCGGCGAGAAAAGCAACTAAGCGGCAACCAAGGCGCGCTATTTACCCGGCAAAAGGAAATCGCGTGTCTTGCACGGTGACAATGCGAGCGCCCTTTGTCCCCGCAATGATGCCGTGCGACACCCGCGGCGGCACGTGAATCACGAATCGTTCCGCCACGCGATGCGCGTTGCCTGCAACGTAGGCATGCACGTCGCCTTCGGCCACCAGCGTGAACTGTTCGTTCTCGTGCAGATGCGTAGGCAAGGTTGCGCCGGGCGCGAGATCGAGCACCGCCACCTGTAATTTTTCACTGATGAGCAGTCCGCCTTTTACCCCGCTGGCCAGTTGCAGCTGCGACACCATGCGCGCGCTCGCGGCACGTCCCGGCGTTTCAGCCAGATTATTAAAATCATAAACATATCGCGTTTTCACGCCTTCGGGATCAACACCGGAATCCGCCATCATCTGTGCCGTCGATTGCCTCGCTTCATCCGCGCGCTTGCCGAAGCCCGGCAGGTATAACGGGCCATCGTGCTTGCCATCGACGGGCGGCCCGGTGATACCGTGACGCGTGTCTTTCATCGCAAAGAAAAACATGTCTTCATCCGGACACGCCTGGCCCGTATGTACCGACATCGACGGCGTGTGAACAATCATGCCCTTCTTGCCGAACGTCTGCTTCTCGTTGTCGATGTCCGACACCATCACGCCCTGCACGATGTAATTGAACTGCTCGTTCGGATGGGTATGCGCTTTGGCGCCGGAACCCGCCGCCTGCATCGCCAGCGCTACGGCAACGTGCTCTCCGTACAGCACCGCGCCGATGGTGGATGATTTCGCGGTTTCGATGGTCGGCCCCGACAACACGCGGCGCGGTGCGACTTTAGCGCTGGTGGGATTGTCCGGCGCGGCATTGAGTTCGTTATAGCCGTAAATGTATTGCATACTTTGCCTGTCGTGAGTTCGTAAACTTGCCCGATGCAGGGTTCGGTGCAAATATAACCCAAATGATCAATGCGGGTGCCTGGGGAAATCATGCGTAATCGCTGGTTAATGCTGTTGGCGGGATGCACGGCTTGCGTCGCGGCGCGCGCTGCGGAACTCTATCCTGTACGCCCCATTCGCATGGTGATCTCCAATGGCCCCGGCTCCGCAGGCGATATCCTCGGCCGCATTGCGTTCATGCGCGCAGCGGAAAGTCTTGGCCAGCAAATCGTGGTCGATAATCGCGTCGGCGCCGGCGGCACGATCGGCGTGGAAATTGTCGCGCGCGCGGCACCCGATGGCTACACATTGCTTGGCACATCGTTCGCCACACTTTCCGTGGCGCCGCACACCTACAAAAACGTGCCCTATCATCCGGTAAACGATTTCGCGCCGATATCGTTGTTTGCCATTACTCAGGCAGGCCTGTGCGTGAACGCCGCGCTGCCGGTCAAATCCACACGCGAACTCATCGATCTCGCCCGCGCGCGCCAAGGTAAGCTGCTGATGGCGTCCGCAGGCATCGGTTCCACCAGTCATCTCGCCGGCTTGATGTTCGCCACCGCTGCGGGTATTGAAAGCACGCACGTGCCGTACAAGGGCGGCGGCCCCTCCGCAACCGCCATCGGCTCAGGCGAAGCGCACTGGTCGCTGGGACCGCTCGCGGCATACCTTGCGCCGTGGAAAGCAGGCCGCGCACGCTGCATCGCGGTCAGCGGCGAAAAACGCTCGTCGATTTTTCCGGAGCTGCCAACGATCGGCGAATCCGGCGTGCCCGGATTCAAATTTCTCGGCTGGAACGGCGTCCTGGCACCCAAGGGCACGCCGCGCGCCATGGTTGATCGGATCAACGGCGCACTGGTGCAGGCGCTAAAAACACCGGAGGTGCGGCAACTTTACGCGGCACAAGGCGAAGAACCTGCGTGGACTACGCCGGAAGAATACGCCAGGATCGTTCGCGAGGATTACGAACGTTACGGCAAAGTGGTAAAGCAGGCGGGCGTGAAGGCAGACTAGAAGCGGACTAAAAGCGGATTGACACGGGCTTGACCGGCGTATCACGCAAAGCGCATCATCAACACTAAGGCATTCCCCATTTTACAAACCACCCCTTTTTGAATCACGGAGAATTTTATGCGGGACAAACTAGCTACCCTCGAACAAGCTGCCGCGCACGTAAAATCCGGTGCGCAAGTTGTGATGAGCGCCAACATGAGTCGCTCGCCGATGGCGTTGCTGCGCCAATTGGTGCGTCAGGGCACACGCAATCTGCGCGTGGTCGGCGTGGTCGGCGGCGAGATCAATATCGACTTTCTGGTGGGTGCGGGCGCAGTCGGCATCGTGGATACCTGCAGCGTTACGCTGGGTGAATTCGCCCGTACCGGCCCCAATTTTGCGCGCTATGTGGTGGGCGGCAGAGTGCGCGCGCTGGACAATACCTGAGGGGTGCTCTTTGCACAGGCCCAGGCTGGGTCTATGGGAGTACCCTACGTGCCTATCGTAGGTTTGTTCGGAACCGATCTGCTGAAACGCCGCGACGATATGATGGTTGCTGTTGATCCGTTCGATGGCAAAACAAAATCCGTGGTGGCAAAAGCATTGCGGCCAGACGTTGCCATCATTCACGCGCAAACGGCAGACCGGCACGGCAACGTGTCGTGCGGTTTCGAGGCCGAAGTGGTGATGCTGGCGGAAGCGTCAAAGCACGTCATCGTCACCGCCGAGCGCATCGTCGATCAGTTGACAGAAAAAGAAGCCAAAGGTGCATTCATTCCGTCGATCCATGTGGATACCGTGGCGCACGCGCCCTTCGGCGCGCATCCGGCCGGCTGCGCGGGTTTGTACGGTCCCGACAAAATTCATATGCGGGAATACGTGCTGGCATCAAAAGACGATGC
>JBEBHE010000216.1:0-8361 GCA_040081205.1 Burkholderiales bacterium
GCGCAGGCGGGAATCTATAACACAGTGCCATATGGCACATCGGATGGATTTCCGCCTGCGCGGGAATGACGGGGTTAGTTTTTGACCTTCCGAAACGCTCATCAATAGTTGTTGAAATTCCCGGAGAAACTATATGGCCGCCGCCAAACCCCTCAACAAACGCAGTCAACTGATCACCGGCGGCGTTGCGCGCTCGCCCAATCGCGCGATGCTGCGCGCGGTCGGCTTCGGCGACAACGATTTCGTCAAACCGATTGTCGGCGTGGCCAACGGCCATTCGACGATGAACCCGTGCAATGCCGGCATCCAGCCGCTGGTGGATCGCGCGATTGCGTCTTTAAAAGAAGCCGGCGCGATGCCGCAGGTGTTCGGCGTGCCGACCATTACAGACGGCATCGGCATGGGCACCGAAGCGATGAAGTATTCGCTAGTGTCGCGCGAAGTCATTGCCGATTGCATCGAGACCGCGGTCAACGGCCAGGCGATGGACGGCGTACTCGTTTGCGGCGGCTGCGACAAGAACATGCCGGGCGGCATGATCGCCATGCTGCGCATGAACGTGCCGGGCATCTATGTGTATGGCGGCACCATCAAGCCCGGCAAGTGGAAGGGCATCGATCTCACCGTCGTCAGTTCATTCGAAGCGGTTGGCGCTTACACCGCGGGCAAGATGAGCGACGAGGATTTCATCGGCATCGAGAAAAACGCCTGCCCGTCGGTGGGCGCTTGCGGCGGCATGTTCACCGCCAATACCATGTCGAGTTCCTTTGAAGCATTGGGCATGAGCGTGCTCGGCTCGTCTCAGATGGCGTCGCCCGATCCGGAGAAAGCCGATTCCGCCGCCGATTCCGCACGCGTGCTGGTCAACGCCATCAAAAAAGACATCAAGCCGCGCGACATCGTCACGCGCAAGTCGATTGAAAACGCGGTGGCGCTGATCATGGCGACGGGCGGCTCCACCAACGCGGTGCTGCATTACCTGGCGATTGCGCATGCCGCGCAGGTGAAATGGACGATTGATGATTTCGAACGCGTGCGCCGCAAGGTGCCGGTGTTGTGCGACCTCAAACCGTCCGGGCGTTACGTGGCGGTGGATTTCCATCGCGCGGGCGGCGTGCCACAGGTGCTGAAAATGTTGTTGAAGCGCGGCTTGCTGCATGGCGAGTGCATGACCATCAGCGGCAAAACGATGGCGCAGGCGCTGGCGGATATTCCCGATAATCCGCGCACGAATCAGGATGTGATCCGGCAGTGGGACAACCCAATGTACAAAAAAGGGCACCTCGCCATACTCAAAGGCAATCTGTCACCCGAAGGTTGCGTCGCCAAAATCACCGGTTTGAAATCGCCGAAAATCACCGGCCCCGCGCGCGTGTTCGATTCCGAGCGCGACACCATGAAAGCGATCATGGCGAAAAAAATCAAAGCGGGCGACGTGGTGGTAATCCGTTACGAAGGCCCCAAAGGCGGCCCCGGCATGCAGGAAATGCTGGCGCCCACCGGCGCATTAACCGGACAGGGGCTGGGCGAGTCCGTAGGGCTGATTACCGACGGGCGTTTTTCCGGCGGCACCTGGGGCATGGTGGTCGGCCATGTTTCGCCGGAAGCGTACGTGGGTGGCCCGATTGCGCTGGTGAAGGAAGGCGACTCGATCACCATCGACGCCACCAAGCTTTTAATTCAGTTGAATATCTCGGCCAAGGAATTCGCAGCGCGCAAAAAGAAATGGAAACAACCCAAGCCGCGTTACACGCGCGGCGCGCTGGCGAAGTTCATGAATGCAGTTTCCACGGCGAGCAAGGGCGCGGTTACGGATTGATGGCTGCATGACGGTGCATTGATGTCAAACCGCCTTGCACAGGAAACCAGTCCGTACCTCCAGCAGCACGCCGACAACCCCGTCGATTGGTATCCGTGGGGAGAGGAAGCGCTGGCACTAGCGCGTGCGCAGGATAAGCCGATTCTGCTGTCGGTCGGCTACTCCGCCTGCCATTGGTGTCATGTGATGGCGCACGAGTCGTTCGAGGATGCGGCAGTGGCCGCCGAAATGAACCGGCTCTACATCAACATCAAGGTAGACCGCGAAGAGCGTCCCGACCTCGACCAGATTTACCAGACCGCGCACCACATGCTGACACAGCGCAACGGCGGATGGCCGCTGACGATGTTTTTGATGCCCGACGGCACACCGTTTTTCGGCGGCACTTATTTTCCGAAAACACCACGCTATCAGATGCCCGGCTTTTTGGATTTGCTGCCGCGCATCGCGCAGGCTTACTGCGATCAGCAGGGTGAAATCAAAAAGCAGAACGAATCGTTGATGGCCGCTCTGGCAGGCACGGTGCCTGGTGCTGGCAGTGCAGAGGCGTTTGAGCGAGTGCCGCTGACCGCAGCGCTGCGTGAATTCGCGCAAGTATTTGACCGTGAACAAGGCGGCATCGGCCGCGCGCCAAAATTTCCGCACCCGTATGAACTGGCATTTTGTCTGCGCCGGCACGCACTGGATGACGACGCCGATCGTGACACAACTGCCCTCGACATCGCCCACACCACGCTCACGCACATGGCGGAAGGCGGCATCTACGATCATCTGGGCGGTGGTTTCGCGCGCTACAGCGTTGATGACACATGGACCATTCCGCACTTCGAGAAAATGCTCTACGACAACGGGCCGCTGCTGGCGCTGTACAGCGATGCATGGCTGGTCACGCAATCACCGCGCTACAAAACGGTTTGCGCGGAAACCGCCGCGTGGACGATGCGCGAGATGCAGAACAAGGAAGGCGGTTATTACTCGTCGTTCGACGCCGACTCCGAGCATGTGGAAGGCAAGTTTTACGTGTGGACGCCGGATGAAGTGAAAGCGCTTCTTACGCCGGAAGAATACGCAGTGACAGCACTGCACTATGGCCTTGATGGCGCTGCGAACTTTGAACACGAATTCTGGCACCTGCGCGTCATAAAACCGCTGGCTGGTGTTGCGGCGTCAATCAATCTGCCGACGGCTGAATGTGAGTCACGCCTTGCCACTGCACGCGCCAAACTACTCGGATTACGCAACCAACGAATCTGGCCGGGCCGTGACGAAAAAATCCTCACCAGCTGGAATGCGCTGATGATCAAGGGCATGACGCGCGCCGCGCGAGTCTTCAACGAACCGGCGTGGCTGGCATCGGCGCAAAATGCGCTGGATTTCATACGAGGAACTTTATGGCGGGATGGCCGCCTGCTTGCCACGTACAAGGACGGCAAGGCACATCTCAATGCCTATCTCGACGATTACGCATTTTTGCTCGACGCGCTGCTCGAATTGATGCAGGCGGAATTTCGCGCACGCGATGTGGATTTAGCGCGTGCAATCGCTGACCGGCTACTCGATCAGTTTGAAGACAAGGAACACGGCGGCTTTTTCTTTACCAGCCACGATCACGAAAAGCTCATCCATCGCGGCAAGCCGGGCCACGATAACGCGACGCCTTCGGGCAACGGCATCGCCGCGTTCGCGCTGCAACGGCTGGGACATGTGATTGGCGAAGCGCGTTACATTGACGCCGCCGAGCGCGCAATCCGATTGTTTTACGGCGCGATGCAGCGCCAGCCCAGCGCGTTTGTGAGTTTGCTCACCGCACTGGAAGAGGCGCTCGCGCCGCCGCGCTTGGTGGTGTTGCGCGGCGAGGCGACGGCACTTGGCGAGTGGCAGCGCGCGCTCGCCGCGCGCTATCGTCCAGACACGTTGGTCATCACGCTGAACAACGATGCGTCAAATTTGCCACCCGCACTTGCAAAGCCTGTCTCCCACCTGGAACCACAGAGCGTCAACGCATGGCTTTGCCAAGGCGTTAGTTGCTTGCCGCCGGCCTCGGATTTAGGCACAATCGAGCGCTTGCTGAATCGAGAGTCTTAATAAATACTATTAAAAACAAATACTTAAATAGGAATCCAGAAAATGAAACGTGTGATCGCGGCCTCCGCCGTTACCTTGGGTTTGCTGCTTGCGGGCGCTGCACAGGCCGACGAAAAACTCGCGCAAGCCAACGGCTGCATGACCTGCCATCAGATCGACAAAAAAATTCTTGGCCCGTCGTTCAAAGATGTCGCGGCTAAATACAAAGGCAACGCTGGCGCCGAAGCCGCACTGGTAAAAAAAGTCAAAGAAGGGGGCAAAGGCGCATGGGGCGACATGGTAATGCCGCCCAACGCGCATGTGAAAGACCCCGACATCGCTGCCATCGTGAAGTGGATTCTGGCGCAGAAATAAGTTTCGCGCCTTCCATACCTCGACGCGCAAAAAAGCCGGCCTTCATTACGAAGCCGGCTTTTTTGTTGGTACGCTGCCTCAAAAGAATACCAGTGCCCGCGCCTCTATGCTTTGCCGCGCCGGCGCGCCGGGCGGCGTTGCCGGATCCGCAAAT
Organism: Burkholderiales bacterium; assembly: GCA_040081205.1. Taxonomy (GTDB): domain Bacteria; phylum Pseudomonadota; class Gammaproteobacteria; order Burkholderiales; family SG8-41; genus UBA5216. The sequence continues at coordinate 4,413 of JBEBHE010000216.1, forward strand.
GACGTGTGCGGCGTAAACCGCGCCCGTCCATCTTTCTCTGAATCATAAACCTTGAACACCAGCGCTTCGTCGCGCCGCATCTGCGGAAAATAAAACCAGCGGTGCGCAGCGTTGTAACGCAGCCGGTAGGTTTGACCCACGCGATTCGGGTAACGCCTTTCCGCAATCATCAAATCCTCAAACGCCACGCTGCGCGCGTCGGCCACCGCCAGCGGATTGGATTGAATCGGTTGATTGATCGCACGCCACACCTGAATAATGGCAAAGCGTTTCTTTAATAGCTGCTCCGCTTCGTCCGGCAACAAATCGCGCACGCGCTGCGGCCCCGACCATTCGGTGTAATCGTTGTGTGCCGAAATCACCGGCTCGCGGATCAGTTTGGCTTGCCGCTCGGCATCGTCACCCGACCGCAGTGTGTGATCGAACAACACCACGCGCGTTGCCCCTGATTGCGCCTTGATGAGTTGTTCGACCTCGGCGTAATACACGGTTTGTAATTCGTTGAGGTCGAAAAAATCCTTCACTTTCGTTTTGTGTTCAACCAGCACAAAGCCGCTGCCTTCGAGCGAAAGTTCGGCGGCATGCGCGCGTCCGTCGGCCATTGGCATGCGCCGTGCGTCGATGGCGCCGGTCTTGTAACGATTGAGATCACCGGGACCGAACGTTTCATTAACGAGTTTTTCGCCGGTTTCTGCGGTGTAGGGAATTTCAACGAACATCTGCGTGTTGGGTGCATTCATATTTTCACCTGTTTCACAAAGTCGGACCGAGAGACTAGGCCATAGCCGGGCGCGCCGTCAAATGTGCGTACAATGTGCGTTATTGCTAAACGCAAAAGGAGAAAACCGTGGCTGCGAAATCGGAATTAATGGGGTTTATCGGCGTGGGCGTGATGGGCGGGCGCATGGCTCGCCGGTTGATTGAGGCTGGCCATGCATTGATTATCTACGACGTAAACGCCGCTGCCGTAAAACCGCTGGTGAAGCTGGGCGCGCGCGTGGCAAAGAGCCCGCGTGATGTTGCCGACCGCGCAACGATTGTATTTGCCAGCGTGCCCACGCCGCCGGTTCTGCGCGAGGTGGCCCTTGGCGCCACCGGTGTGATTCACGGCAAGGCCATCAAAATTCTCGTTGATCTATCGACCACCGGATCGAAAGTCGAAAAAGAAATCGCCAGTGCATTGACGGTGCGCGGCATCGAACTGGTTGATTCGCCGGTATCCGGCGGCGCATCGGGGGCGGATAAAGGCACGCTCGCGGTGATGGTGGCGGGCAAGGCAAAATCCATTGCCGCGGTGCGCAGCGCGCTGGATGTAATCGGCAAGGTATTCGTCGTTGGCAAAGTGCCGGGACAAGCGCAACTGATGAAACTGCTGAATAATCTGCTGTCAACGAGCGCGCTGGCGATGAGTCTGGAGGTTTTTGTCGCGGGGGCGAAAGCGGGGCTCGACGCCGATGTGATGGCGGCCGTCATCAACGCCGGCAGCGGCCGCAACAGCGCCACCGAAGAAAAAATTCCGCGCTCGGTGCTGACGCGAACGTTTGATTTCGGTTTTCCGGTTTCCGGCGCACGCAAGGATATCAGCCTCGCCATCGAGGAGTGTCAGGCAATGGGCTTGCCGATGATCGTCGGCAGCGCCGCCAAGCAGCTATGGGAGTTTGCCTACAACCAGGGCGGCGGCAAACGCGACATGACCACGCTGGTTACCTATCTCGAACCGTGGGCTGGTGTGGAGGTGCGTGGCAAAGCAGCGCGTAAATCACCACGGTCACCCCGGCGCGCCTGACCGGTTGTTTGACATCCCCCACCTCGCCGACGATAATCATTTCACTCGCACAAACAATAGCTTATCGATACGGAGCCCACCATGAATCGCAGACTGTTAATCCAATCGGCCGTAGTACTGGCAACCACGTTTGCGCTGGCCGCATGCGGGGACAAAGCGCCGCCGCCCGCGCCGAAAGCCGATGCACCGAAAGCGCCCGAAGTGCAGGTGGTGAAAATCGGTGTTGCGTCGCCATTGACCGGCGCGCAAGCGCACATCGGCATCGACATTCGCAACGGCGTGCAGCTTGCGATCGAAGACGCGAACAAAGCTGGCGTCACCATCGGCGGCAAAGCAGTAAAGCTGGAAATGGTCGCGGAAGACGACGAGGCCAATCCCACCAAGGCCACGACGGTGGCGCAAAAACTGGCGGATGCCAAAGTCGCTGCGGTCGTCGGGCACTTCAATTCGGGCGCATCGATTCCCGCGTCAAAAATTTATGCGGACGCGGGCATACCGCAGATTTCGCCCTCATCCACCAATCCGGATTACACGCTCAAGGGTTATAAAACCACGTTTCGCGTGGTCGCACATGACGGCCAGCAAGGCCCGACGCTGGGCCGCTTTGCGCTCGACAAGCTCAAAGCAAAAACCATTGCGGTGATTGACGACAGCACGGCCTATGGCCAAGGCCTCGCCGACAACTTTGAGGCCACGGTAAAAGCCGGCGGTGCCAAGCTGGTGGCGCGCGAGCACACCACCGACAAGGACACAGACTTCAAAGCCATTCTTACCAAGATCAAGGGCAAGAATCCCGATCTCATCATGTTTGGCGGCATTGATCCGCAAGCCGGACCGATGAAAAAACAAATGGCCGAACTCGGCATTAAAGCCCAGTTCATCGGCGGCGACGGCATGCAAACGCCAAATTTCATCAAGCTCGCGGGGGATTCCTCTGAAGGTGCGATGGCCTCAATCCCCGGGCTGCCCAAAGAAACCATGCCCGGCGGCACCGAATTCCTCGCCAAATACAAAGCCAAGTTCAATGCCGAAGTGGAGCTGTTCGCGCCGATGGGTTACGACGCGGTGATGGTGTTCATCGAGGCGATGAAACGCGCCGGCTCGGCGGACCCGGCCAAGTTTTTGCCGGAAGTCGGCAAGACCGACCACAAAGGCGTGATCGGCCCCATCGCTTTCGACGACAAGGGCGATCTCAAGAACGGCCCGATCACCATTTACGTGGTGAAGGGCGGCAAATGGGAAGCGCTGGAGACAGTGACACCGGGCGCAACGCCTGCAGCCGATGCAAAAGCCGAAGCCAAGCCCGAAACGAAGGCGGAAGCACCCAAGGACGCAGCGAAGAAGTAAGTTGATCGTTGCACGCACGAAAATAGATAAACGGCACCGCGAGGGTGCCGTTTTCACGTGTGCCGTTTTCAGGTAGTCCATGGATATTTTTCTTCAACAGATACTGAACGGCCTGCTGCTCGGCAGCATCTACGCGCTGGTGGCGCTGGGCTATACCATGGTTTACGGCATTCTCGGGCTGATCAATTTTGCGCACGGCGATATTGTGATGGTCGGCGCGCTGGTGGCGCTGTCGGTGATTGCCGCGCTGGGCGCGAGCATGCCGGTCATGGTTGTGTTGTTGATCGCTACTGCCGCCGCCATCGTGGTGTGCGTCGCGCTGGGACTGGTGGTTGAGCGCGCCGCCTATCGCCCGCTGCGCCGGGCGCCACGATTGGCGCCGCTGATCACCGCCATTGGTGTGTCCATTTTGATTCAGTATTCCGCAGCGCTGGTATGGGGCAAACAATATATCTCCATGCCGGAAATCGTGAAGCCCGGAAAAATCGAATTCGGGGGCGCGCAGATCACCACTACGCAGGCATTCATTTTTGTATTGGCGTGCGCCATCATGGCCGCATTACTGTGGTTCGTGAAATCGAGCCGCATGGGATGCGCGATGCGCGCCACCGAACAGAATCCCGATGTCGCCGGCCTGATGGGCGTGGACACCACGCGCGTCATTGCGTTTACGTTTGCGCTGGGCGCATCCATCGGCGCTATCGCCGGCGTGATGGTGGTGCTGTATTACGGGCAAGGCCATTACTTCATGGGCTTCATGCTCGGATTAAAAGCGTTTACCGCAGCCGTGCTGGGCGGCATCGGCAATATTCCCGG
>JBEBHE010000490.1:0-2178 GCA_040081205.1 Burkholderiales bacterium
CCTTACCCTTCGCTTCGAGCTCAGTCCGCTCGCGCGCCAGAGGCTTTGATGACTTTTGCGTATTTGGCGTGCTCAGCCTTGATGAACGCGGCGAACGCCTCGGGCGTGTTGGGCGTCGGTTGCGCGCCGATGGCTGCGAGCCGGCTGCGCAAATCAGCAGCGTCGAGTGCTCTTGTGATTTCGCGATGCAGTGCGCCGAGGATGGAAGGCGGCACACCCGCCGGTGCGAAAATGCCAAACCAGGTGGTGAGATCAAAACCTTTCAGGCCCGATTCGTCGATGGTGGGCAGATCAGGAACCATCGTGGAACGGATAAGCGTGGATACCGCCAGCGCGCGCGTGCGGCTGCCTTTGATTTGCGGTAGCGCAGAGGCGAGATTGTCGAACATCAGTGACACGTGTCCAGCAATAAGATCGGTGACGGCGGGCGCGGCGCCTTTGTAAGGCACATGCACCATTTCGACACCGGCCATGGTCTTGAACAATTCGCCTGCAAGGTGTCCGGTGCTGCCCGTGCTGCCGGATGCGAAATTCAGTTGTCCGGGCCGCGATCTGGCGAGCGCGATCAACTCACGTACATTTTTTGCGGGCACGGACGGATGTACCACTAGCACATTGGGTACCGTAGTCACCAGCGTAATCGGCGCGAAATCACGCAGTGCGTCGTACGGCATTTTGGAATACAGATTGGGATTGATCGCGTGCGTGCTCACCGCGCCCATGAGCAGGGTGTAGCCGTCGGGCGCGCTTTTCGCCACGTTGTCGGCGCCGATGTTGCCGCCCGCGCCGGGGCGATTATCGATGATGACCGGTTGCTTCCACACCTCGGTCAGCTTCTGGCCAATGGCCCGCGCTGAAATATCGAGCGGCCCGCCCGGAGGGAACGGGACCACGAAGCGTATTGCTTTCGCGGGATACGCCTGTGCATGAGCCGCGGGAATTGCTGCTATTGCGGATAAGGCACACAAGGCAATGGCGCGCGCAGCGCGCGCGGAAAACTGAAAAATGACAGAGGATGGGATTGAATGGCGCATGACACATAGGATACCGCAGGTCACTGTATGCAGGATTCGAACATCAGATGGGTTCGTCCCCTTGTCAACCAGCCGAAGGAGAAACAGGGTCGGAAAGAACGAATCAGGATGCCAATTCAACTATTTGTTTTATTGCTATTTTTGAGTAATTCCGGTTCGGCCTTACCGTAAGTGCAGCGTGATGCCCACCGCCGCCCAATAGGGCAATGCCACGACCAGCACTACCACAAATGCGATCAGCGTCATCCACACACCGAACTTAAAAATTTCCGGCGCGCTCAGATAGCCGCGTTCGTACACCGCGAGTGATGACACGCTCTGCGCCGGATAGTAAAGCACCGCATCGCCGCCGATCATCACGGCAAGGCCGCAGATCATCGGATTCACGCCGGTGGCGGTACCGATGGCCATCGCAATCGGAATGGTGGTGGCGAGAAATCCGGTGATGTTGGGGATGAGCAGCCGCACCGGTACCGAAGCGATCATTAGCGTTGCAACGACGTAGTAGGGCTCACCCTGAAATGCGGGCACGGCGTTTGTGATGAGGCCGGCGATCCAGTCGCTGGCGCCGCTGGTCTTGAGCGCGCGCGCGAGCGAAAGTGATGAAGCCAGCACAAAGAAACTGCTCCAACCAATGCCGCGCTCGAATTCTTTCCATGTCAGCACGCCGGATCGCGGCATCAGCAGCAGTATCCACGCTAGCAGCGCCGGAATCGCCGGATGCCAGTGGTGCAACGCATCGGTGAGCCATAGCACCGATGCGCCCATGGTAATCACCAGCGTACGGATCTCGACCGGCGCGAGTTTTTTCGCAGGCTCGTCCGGCAAGCGTGGCAATTCCTGCACGAACCCCTTGCGGTAAATGTAATAGATCAGTGCGGACCCGATCACCAGCAGCACAAAAAACGGCACGCTCATCAGCAGCAGCCATTGGCCCCAGCCGATGCCGCCGATCAGTGCTGCGGCAACCATCGGCGTGATGCCGCCGGTCATCAGCACGGTTGAGGCAAGGCGGTTGATCGAATTGAGCGCCATCATCACCGCACTGGCGAGCGGCGCCTGGCGCGGCACGCCGGCCATGTCGAGCGCCTGCTCGTACACGTGGACGAGGATGCCGGTGCGCGTGGTGGCCGAGGGCAGGATG
>JBEBHE010000491.1:0-2177 GCA_040081205.1 Burkholderiales bacterium
GCGCCGAGCGGCTGCTATCGCGCTCTGCGTGGTCGCATGGATCGCGCCCGCACATGCGGCGGAAGGCCTTTTTCCCAATGCCACGGTAATGGCGCCGCCGGCGCAACCAGCGAAAATGCCGGATTTTGATTTCGCCAATCTGCATGGCGGGGCGCTCAAGTCGTCGGAGTTGAAAGGCAAGGTGATCATCATCCGCTTCTGGGCAACCTGGTGAGACATCTGCCGAAGCGAAATGCCTTCCGTGCAGAAGGCACACAGAGAATACTCGGCGAAGGACGTGGTGGTGATGACGATTTCGCTCGACGGCGGCGACGGCCAATCGGTGAAAAAATTTCTGGATGATCACAAATACACCATGCCGTCCGCGCACGACAAAGGCATGGTATTCGGTCGCGCGATCAGTGCACGCGGCGTGCCGATGACGTATATTGTCGATCGCAATCAGAACATCGTTGCGCGCGGCATGGGGCCGCTGGATCTGGAACGCTCCGATGTGAAAAAGATGATTCAAACCCTCGTGGCGAAGCGAAGCTGATCCGCGAACCGATTTACAAACCCAGCCAGGAGGCAATCATGTTTCTGCGAATGTTGAAGTCTCTGCTCGCCGGCGCGATTCTTGCGCTTGCGATGCAGTCGGCGCACGCGCTGCAGGTCGGCGACAAGGCGCCGGATTTTTCGTTGCCGTCAACAAAAGGGACTACCGTGCGGCTGAGCGACTTTGCCGGCAAGCAATCGCTGGTAGTGTTTTTTTACATCGGCGCATTCACCAAGACCTGAACGCAGGAAGCCCTGGCTTTCCAACTTGATCTTCCCAAGTTCGAAGCCGTAAACGCCCAGGTCCTGGGCGTCAGTGTGGATTTCCTCGATGCAAACCGTAACTTTGCCGAAAAGCTTGGTCTGACGTATCCGTTGCTAAGCGACGCGCAACGCGCAATGTCGCGAGCCTACGAGTCGCTTTACGATGATGCGGCGATGGCAGGCACCAATCGCATTACGGCTTATCTGCGATCCAAGCGCGCATGGTTCGTGATCGACAAGCAGGGCATCATTCGTTACATGAAAGTTGAATCCAGTTCGCTGGTGCCGAGTGACGAGTTAATCGAGGTTGTCAAAAAGCACAATTGACAGGCCGGGTGCGCGAGATTCATCGCTCAATCGACTCGCGCCCCCGATTGCCGGATTACGTTCGCCCACTTGGTAATTTCAGATTTGATGTGCGCAGCGAACTGCTCGCGTGTGCTGCCGATGGGTATCAATCCATCGTCGATCAAGCGCTGGCGCACGTCGGCGGCCCGCATGATTTTCGCCACATGGCTGTTCAGTAAATTCAATATCTCCGTAGACGTGCCCGCCGGTGCCAGCATGCCGTACCACTGGCTCGACTCGTAACCTTTTAATCCCGCTTCCGCGACGGTTGGCAGATTTGGCATTGCCGCGAGCCGCTCGCGGCTGGTGACGGCCAGTGCGCGCAAGCGCCCCGTCTTGATGTGCGGCCCCGCATTGATTGCGGGCAAAAACATCGTCATCGCCTCGCCGCCGAGCAGACCGATCATCGCCGGGCCTGAGCCGCGATACGGGATATGAATCATTTTTACACTGGCCAGCGTATTAAACAGTTCACCCGCCAGGTGCGGCGTGCTGCCGCTGCCCGATCCCGCAAAACCAATTTCACCGGGCTTGGATTTTGCGAGCGTGATTAAATCGCTCACCGATTTCACCGGCAACGACGGATGCACCACTAGCACGTTGGGGCCCAGTGCGATCAGACTGATCGGATCGAAATCGCGTATCGCGTCGTAAGGCGCTTTTTTGTAGAGGCTCGGCGAAGTGACAAAGTTTGCGCCGTTGACCATCAGCGTATAGCCGTCCTTTGCCGACTTCGCCACCACTTCACTGCCGATCATGCCGTTAGCGCCGCCGCGGTTTTCGATGACGAACGATTTGCCGAGATTCTCCGAGAGCTTTTGCGCCACCAGGCGGCCCGCGCTGTCTACGCCGCCGCCGGCGGGGAAGGGGACGACGATTCGTACGGGATTCGAGGGATAGGCCTGTCCTGAGCTTGTCGAAGTGGACTGTGCGTGCGTCGGGTGTGTGATGATGCTGCCAACTAGTGCGGCACCGACAGCGAAGCGTTGCGTGAGAGAGATCGTTGAAAAACCAATACTGTCGTGGCCGCC
>JBEBHE010000217.1:0-8331 GCA_040081205.1 Burkholderiales bacterium
ATTATATGGTTATGTAATACTAATGGTGCGGTATAAGTCTGCTTAAGTCAGTGAGATAAATGTTTATCGATTTTCCAAGTTTGCCAAGAATCGTATATATCCACAAATTATCAACAGGCAACGGATAAATTATCCACAAATGCAGATTAACAACGTAATACTTTCAGTAATGACGTGATGTCGCGACTAATCTCGCCATGCGTGGTTTTCAAGTCGGTTACTTTGCGGCAGGCATGTAATACCGTGGTGTGATCGCGTCCGCCGAAAGCTTCACCAATGTCAGGCAAGCTGAGTTGTGTCAATTCCTTAGCCAGCGCCATGGCAATTTGACGTGGCCGCGCCACATTGCGGGTGCGCTTTTTGGAATACATTTCTGATACTTTGATCTTATAGTAATCAGCAACTGTTTTCTGAATATTCTCGATGGAAATTTGCCGATTTTGTACCGCGAGCAAGTCTCGCAAGGCCTCGCGGCAAAGGTCAACGGAGATTTCGTGTCCGGTGAAACGGGCGTAAGCGAGAATGCGTTTGAGGCCACCTTCGAGTTCACGAACATTGGATTGAATATGACGCGCCAAAAAGAAGGCGACGTCCTCGGGTAGCTTGATGTCTTCTTGTTCGGCTTTTTTTATAAGGATGGCGACGCGCATCTCGAGTTCCGGCGGTTCGACAGCGACTGTGAGGCCCCAACCAAAACGGGAGATGAGACGATTCTCCATGCCGGCGATTTCCTTGGGATAGGTATCGCAGGTAATGACCACTTGCTTGTGCGACTCGATCAGCGCATTGAAGGCGTAAAAAAACTCTTCTTGCGTGCGGCTTTTGCCGCTAAAAAACTGGATATCGTCGATTAACAACATGTCCAGTGAATGGTAATAGCGTTTGAAATCGTCGAATGCTTTGTGTTGGTAGGCGCGGACCACGTCAGATACATATTGTTCGGCGTGGATGTAACGTACTTTGCCATGTGGGACGTGGGTCCGGAAATAATTACCGATTGCGTGCGCGAGATGCGTTTTACCCAAACCGACACCGCCGTATATGAACAGTGGGTTGTAAGCCACGCCGGACTTCTCTGCCACCTGTGCTGCTGCCGCACGCGCCAGTTCATTGGCTTTACCCGTAACGAAACTGTCAAACGTGAAAGCCGGATTCAGGCGGGAGAGGTCCCTTGGCAACGCGGTTGTCCGCGCAGACGGCGTGGCGACAGTCATGGCGCTGTGCGCCGGTGCGATCGGAACGGGTAGCGATGCCACACCCGGCGTTTTCTCGGCTAATAACAGCCCCAGCTTCATCGGTGTGCCGAAATGTTCGTCAGCAAGCGACTGCAAACGCGTGAAGAATTTATCGCGCACCCATTGCAGAACAAAGCGATTTGGCGCGACAACAGTCAACGCGGTGGAACCGTTTTGTTGTATGACCAGTGGTTTTATCCAGGTAATGAACTGTTGGGCGGGCAATTCTTTCTCGAACTGAGAAAGGCAGTGGCTCCAAAAAGTGTTCATGAGTTGGATGAGATGTTGGGGTTCGGTAAGGTCGTGATGAAATAGGTGGTTTGGCGTGTCTGGATCATAGAAAATATGAATTGCCTAGTAAGCATGATGGTGAAAGCCTAACCATCCGACAGCGGCGAAGGCATCCAACGGGGGTTTACCGGCACGAAAACCAACGCCGATTTTACGTGCTTTGGACAGAGTTATCCACAGCTGGAAGGGTTTGAATTCGTGTATTTGAGTGTCAAAATCGGGACAACGCACCCAGCATTAGACGAGCGGTCATATTGACAAAAGACCTAAAAATGAGGTGTAATAACGGGTTACGTCCGGACTTTATTCTTGCCCCAATAAGCAAGCAACGCTGACGGGCGCACTTAGTCCTATCTGGTCCACATGTATTTAGGAAGATACCGCCATGAAAAGAACTTTTCAGCCATCTAAAGTGAGTCGCGCCCGTACGCATGGTTTTCGGGCACGCATGAAAACCCGTGGCGGACGCGCCGTCATTCGGGCGCGCCGCGCCAAAGGCCGTGCGGTATTGTCGGCGTAAGTGTGGTGTGATAAGCGCAGGCCACGGCGGGAATGCCATGGGGCCGCGAATTTTTAAGTATCTAATAAATAATAATAATTTGTGCCCAAGCTAACCGGCAGCGAGCGTCCGGCGAAGCAGGACCAGCTCGGCAAGCCGAATAAGCTTTCTCGCCCGGAAGAATACCGGGCGGCATTGGGTGCTTCATGCCGGTTGTCGGGTGCAAATTTTCTGGTACGCGCGCTTCCTAACGGCTGGCCAGCGGCCAGGTTGGGTTTGATCTCAAGCCGAAAGGCGGCGCCCCGGGCAGTGGATCGTAACCGATGCAAGCGGCTGGCGCGCGAGGCGTTCCGGGCTGTACGCGCGCAATTGCCGATGGCGGATATAGTGTTCCAGCAAAAAAACGATTTACGCAAGCATGCGAATGCCGCTATCCGGAAAGAGTTGGATCAGTTGCTGCGAGATGTCGCGGCACGTTTCGGTACATTTCGGCGACCCCGCTAGTTAATCCCGTATAACCGCATAAGACTGCCACGATGGATACCCAACGACTCATTTTGTTTTTTGTATTCACGTTTTCAACATTCATGTTGGTCGATGCCTGGCAGCGTGACCAAAAGCCGCAAATACCGACTGCGCAGTCTGCTGCAAAAAAAGACGACGGCAAGTCGGTGTCGGGCAGCATTCCCGTGCCACTAGCACCGGCCGCTGTAGCAACCCCCGGCACTGCTGGTGCTCCAGCACCACAAGCCGCCTCCGGGAGCACAGCGTTGGCGGGTATAGCGGCAGGCGGTCAACTTATCAAAGTGGAAACTGACGTCCTTCGCGCGGAAATCAGCACGGTGGGTGGCGACATTCGCCGGCTGGAGTTCAAGCAGCACAAGGGTACACTCGACAAGACAAAGAATTTTGTTTTGTTCCAGAGTACCGCAGACAACACATATATTGCCCAATCGGGCCTTATCGGCCAGGGTTTGCCGAATCATCGTACCACCTACACCGCAACCAGCCGCGAATACAAATTGGCGGACGGTTTACAGGTTTTGGAAGTGAGGTTGGATGCACCGGAAGCGAACGGCGTCAAAGTCGGGCAAGTGTATAAATTTACACGCGGTAGTTATGTTATCGATGTGTCATATGACGTCCACAATGGCAGCGAAGCAGCGTTACAACCCCACGCCTATTTTCAGTTAGTTCGCGATCGCAAACCGCCGGAGGGTGATTCCGCGATGTTGCCCACTTACACCGGGTTAGCGGTGTACACCAAGGGCGAGAAATTTCAGAAAGTCGCCTTCGATGATGTGGATAAAGGCAAAACGCCCTATAGCAAGACCACGCAGGACGAGGGCTGGATCGCGATTATTCAGCATTATTTTCTGAGCGCGTTCATACCGAAAGACAAGACACCGCGGGAGTTCTATACCAGCAAGCTGGATGGCGGGCTGTACGCCGCAGGCGCGAAATTTGTTGGTCCGGTGATACCCGTTGGCGCGCGCGCTAGTCTGGGTGCGCCGCTGTACGCTGGTCCGCAAGATACGGCAACGCTGGAGAAACTTGCGCCGGGCCTCGATCTTGTAGTCGACTTCGGCATACTCACCGTGATTGCCGTGCCGCTATTCATGGTGCTGACGTGGATACAAAGTTGGGTGGGCAATTGGGGCATCGCGATTATTCTGCTGACCGTTCTGATAAAGGCTATTTTCTATCCGCTACAGGAAGCCAGCTACAAAGCGATGGCGAAGATGAAAATGATCGCACCGAAGATGCAGCAGCTCAAAGAGCGCTATGGCGATGATCGCCAGCGGTTGCAGAAAGCGATGATGGAGTTGTATCAGAAGGAGAAGGTCAATCCAATGGCTGGTTGCCTTCCGATAGTTGTGCAAATGCCTGTTTTTATTGCACTTTATTGGGTTATATTAGCGTCGGTAGAGCTTCGTCACGCGCCTTTTTATGGCTGGATTACCGATTTGTCTTCGATCGATCCTTGGTACGTACTGCCAGTGCTGATGGGCGCGTCGATGATTATTCAGACCAAGCTCAACCCGGAGCCGCCGGACCCGGTGCAGGCTAAAGTAATGAAAATCATGCCGATCGCCTTCAGCGTGTTTTTCTTTTTCTTCCCTGCGGGATTGGTGCTGTATTGGTTGGTGAACAATATATTGTCTATTGCCCAGCAATGGCACATCAATCGCGCCTTGGAGCTAGCCAATCAGAAGCCCGGCTCGGCCAAGGCCTGATCGGTGGATCGGTCACGTTTCACGTGAAACATTGGTCGTGGCGGATCGCGACACTATAGCGGCAATAGCCACTGCACCGGGCCGTGCGGGCATTGGCGTAGTGCGGATTTCCGGCCGGGCATTGGCTGATCTTTCCCTAAAGCTCTGTGGCAAGGCGCTCCCCCCGCGCATGGCCACGCTTTGTGATTTCGGCGACGGGGACGGTGGAATCATTGACCGAGGCCTGGCGTTGTATTTTCCAGCGCCGCAGTCGTATACCGGCGAAGATGTGCTGGAGCTACAGGGCCACGGCGGGCCTGTTGTGTTGCAACGATTGCTCAAGCGTTGCTTGGAAATGGGCGCGCGCGTAGCCGAGCCCGGTGAATTCAGCAAGCGAGCCTACCTCAATGGCAAGATGGACTTGGCGCAGGCCGAAGGCGTAGCTGATTTGATCGACGCATCGACTGAACAGGCTGCGCGGTGCGCCCAACGCTCGATCCACGGCGAGTTTTCCGCGGAAATAAACGAGCTAGGCCGGCAGTTGGTGGAGTTGCGGGCATTGACCGAGGCGACGCTGGATTTTCCGGAAGAAGAAATTGATACCGGCACAACAGATGATCAAGTACGACGCCTGGGCGCTATCCAGGAAAAGCTGTCCGTATTGCTGAGCGCGTCGGACCAAGGCAGCCTGTTACGGGAAGGTGCATTGGTAGTGCTGGCCGGTCAGCCCAATGCCGGTAAGTCCAGCTTGCTCAACCGGCTGGCCGGCGAGGAAGTCGCCATTGTCACCGAAATCCCTGGTACCACGCGTGACGCCATCCGCCAGAGCATCAACTTGTTTGGTGTGCCGGTGCATATGATCGATACCGCCGGACTGCGGGAATCTTCCGACGCCGTAGAAAAGATGGGTATCGCCCGAACTTGGGCGGCTATTGCACAAGCTGATTTGGCGGTACTGGTGATCGATGCAGTTAAAGGCGAATCGGCGGAAGATCGCGCTATTGCTGCGCGGTTACCAACAAGCCTGCGCTGCCTTCAGGCGTTTAACAAAAGTGATCTGGCCCGCAAAGCGGTGGGGCGGGAGGGCGACAAAATTGTATTGTCAGCCAAAACGGGTGAAGGGATGGACGATCTTCGTGCCGCCATCGCAGAGGCTATCGGATGGCGCGGTGGCGCCGAGGGTGTGTTCATGGCGCGTGCGCGGCATTTGACCGCATTACGGGCGGCTCAGGCGGGACTGGCGCGTGCGGCAACGCAAACGCGCCAGCAGGAGTTTTTAGCTCAAGAGCTGCGCGAAGCGCATGGCGCGCTAATGTCGATTACTGGCGAAGTTACCCCGGACGATTTGCTGGGCGAAATCTTTGCCCATTTCTGTATCGGCAAGTAACGGGCTCCGTGGTTTCACGTGGAACCACGAGCCGTATTATCGCTATCGCGAACACGGCTGGTTCGCTATAATGCGTACCTCAGCGCACGGCGATATTTTAATGCAATATATTGATTTATATGATATAATAGTGGTCGGCGGCGGCCACGCTGGCAGCGAAGCTGCGTTGGCAGCTGCGCGTATGGGTTGCAAAACGCTGCTGCTCACACACAGCGTCGAAACGCTGGGCCAGATGTCCTGCAACCCGTCCATCGGTGGCATCGGAAAAGGCCATCTCGTAAAAGAGGTCGATGCGCTTGGCGGCGCGATGGCGGCCGTTACTGACGAAGCTGGTATCCAGTTCCGCATCCTCAATTCACGTAAAGGGCCGGCGGTGCGCGCCACACGCGCCCAAGCGGATCGAGCGCTATATCGCAAGGCTATGCGCGCGCAGTTGGAGAATCATCCGAATCTGTGTATTTTTCAGCAAGCGGTAGACGACCTTATTCTGGAAGGCGACAAAGTAACCGGCGTGATCACGCAAATCGGTGTGCGTTTTCGTGCGCGAACGGTTGTGTTGACCGCAGGTACTTTTCTCGCAGGCCGCGTGCATGTGGGTCTCGAAAATTATCAGGCAGGCCGCGCGGGCGATCCGCCGGCGCTGACACTCGCGCAGCGCCTGCGCGAATTGAAATTACCGGTAGGCCGTCTCAAAACCGGTACGCCGCCGCGCATCGACGGTCGTAGCATTGATTTCTCGGTGATGACCGAACAGCCCGGCGACGATCCCGCCCCGGTGTTTTCTTTCATGGGATCGCGTGAGCAGCACCCCCAGCAATTGCCATGCTGGATCACGCATACGCACGAAGGCACGCACGACATAATCCGCGCGGGGCTCGATCGCTCTCCGTTGTTTACCGGCGTGATTGAAGGGATTGGCCCGCGCTACTGTCCTTCGATCGAAGACAAAATCACGCGCTTTGCTGACAAGAATTCGCATCAGATTTTTCTTGAACCGGAAGGACTCACCACCCACGAGTTCTATCCGAACGGTATTTCCACGAGTCTACCCTATGATGTGCAGTACGCATTGGTACGCTCAATCAAGGGCATGGAAAACGCGCACATCACGCGGCCCGGCTACGCCATTGAATACGATTACTTCGATCCGCAAGGCCTGAAAAGTTCGCTTGAAACGAAGTCTATTGCGGGACTTTTTTTTGCTGGGCAAATTAATGGCACGACAGGCTATGAAGAAGCGGCGGCGCAAGGTTTGCTCGCCGGCCTGAATGCGGCGCTGCAGGTGAAAGACCGTGACGCCTGGTGTCCAAAGCGCAACGAAGCGTATCTCGGCGTGCTGGTGGATGACTTGATAACGCGAGGCGTATCGGAACCTTATCGTATGTTCACTAGCCGTGCGGAATACCGGTTGTCACTGCGCGAAGACAACGCCGATCTGCGGCTGACTGAAATCGGGCGCTCGCTCGGTGTGGTAGATGATGTGCGCTGGGCGGCGTTCGAAAAAAAGCGCGAGGCGATAGCACGTGAACAAGAGCGGTTGAAATCTACGTGGGTGAATCCGCGTGTGGTTGATGCGGCGGAAACGCTGCGCGTTCTCGGCCAGGCGATGGAACGCGAATATCCGCTGCTTGATTTGCTGCGCCGGCCTGATGTGACCTATGGTGCGCTGATGACTTTGCCCGGCGCTGGTCCCGGTGTTGACAGTGTGCAGGTGGCGGAGCAGGTCGAAATTCAAGCCAAATACCAAGGCTACATCGAGCGCCAGCAGGAAGAAATCGAACGTAGCGCGCAGCAGGAAAACACACGCTTGCCGCAAGACCTCGATTACGCAAAAATTTCCGGATTGTCGATCGAGGCGCAACAAAAACTGGCTAAACATCAGCCGGAAACACTCGGTCAGGCCGCGCGTATTTCAGGCATTACGCCCGCCACGATTTCGGTGTTGATGGTCTATGCCAAACGTGGTTTTAGCGGTCAGCGCAAAACCGCATGAACGCACTAACGTTAGCGGATGGCCTCGCGCAATTGAATCTTTCGTTGCCGCCCGCGACGCAGCAAAAGTTACTCGACTACGTCGCGTTAGTTCAAAAGTGGAACAAGGTTTACAACCTCACGGCCGTGCGCGAAGCGGAGAAAATGCTCACGCATCATTTGCTCGATAGCCTTGCCGTGGTGCCGCATGTTGCCACAGCCAAAACCATACTCGATGTCGGCAGTGGCGCGGGTTTGCCAGGCATTCCGCTCGCGCTCGCATTACCCGACGCGCACGTGACCTTGCTCGACAGCAATCACAAGAAGGCAGCTTTTCTCAATCAGGTAGTGATTGAACTCAAGCTGAGCAACGCCACAGTCGTTTGCGAGCGAGTAGAAAAATATCAACAAAAACAACTATTTAATGTTGTGGTGTCACGCGCATTTTCCGACCTGCCAGAGTTTGTTGCTCTGGCCGGCGGGTTGGTGGCGCCCGGCGGCATGCTATTGGCAATGAAAGGCGTGCATCCTTTTGAGGAAATTGCTCAACTCAAGGGCGCTTTCCAACTGAGCGGCGTAACCCCGCTAGCGGTGCCCGGCCTGGATGCCGAGCGCCACCTCGTTTTTCTGAAAGCGGCTTAAATCATGGCGCGCATACTCGCGATTACCAATCAAAAGGGTGGCGTTGGCAAAACCACTACCGGCGTTAATCTCGCGGCCAGTCTAGCGGCG
>JBEBHE010000218.1:0-8310 GCA_040081205.1 Burkholderiales bacterium
GATGAGGCTCAAATCGACCGCCCGCGCCTTCAGCGTGGAATCAGACTTTAGCACGGCTTTCTGCACCTTGGCTGTCGGCGTGTGCGGCAACGCATCGACGAACAACACGTAGCGCGGCACCTTCTGCGGCGCCAAACGCTCGCGGCACCACTGCGCAATCTCCTGCGCGGTAGCTTTGCCCTCCGGCTTCAACACCACTGCTACCAGAATATCGTCTTCACCAAGGTCGGCAGACACAGCCACCGCCGCCGCCTCGTACACTGCCGGGTGCGCGCCGATCACGCGATCCAGTTCCGCGCCGGCGATGTTTTCGCCACGTCGGCGAATAATGTCGCCCTTGCGCGTGACAAAACGGTAATAACCATCGGCATCGCACGTCACCACGTCACCGGTTTTGAACCAGCCGTCGTGAAACGCAGCCGCCGTCTGCTCCGCATCGCGAAAATAGCCCTGCATCACAATCGGCGTTTTCACCCACATTTCACCTTCTTGACCGGTCGCAACATCGTTGCCTGCGTCATCCACCACGCGGCACTTCGCCCAAGGACGATCCGGATCGGGATGTCGCCCCACCGGGCCCATCGTGCTCCACTTCTGCACGCCTTCCACCGGATTGCAGGTGACGCCTGGAATCTCGGTCATGCCATAGCCGCCGATTAATACAGGAATGCCGAATTCGTTGCGAAAGGTATCCGCGTAGCTCGCGCGCACGCCATACACCGCACGTAGCTTGTGATCGGCCCGATACTCGCTACGCGGCCGGTTTACCAGTATGGTGCCCATCGCCTCGATGATATTGACTTCGGTAGCGCCGGTATCGGCGGCCACCTGCCAGAATGTTGACGCTGAAAACTTTGGCACGATCACCAGCCTCGCACCGGCTGCCAGCGTGCCTGCCACCGAATAGAAGTTCGCGTTGATATGAAACATCGGCAGCACCACCATGACACGGTCGCTGTCCTGCAAATACACGCGCTGCACGAAGGCCTCACCGCCGGTGACAAAACTGCGCTGGCTGTGCATCGCGCCCTTGGGAAAACCCGTGGTGCCGGAGGTATAAACGATCAACACCGTGTCGTCGGCGGTAATGTCAGTAGGCAATACCACTGGCGGCGCAGCTGCCGCCAGATCAGCCAATAGCGGCATATCCTCCGTTGCGTTTCTGCCTATGCCATCTAGCAGGGCAAACCACGGTGGCACCGACAAACTTTCCGCCGCCTGTCTCGCCACTGCCAGCGTATCGCTCGCCGCCAGCACGGCGCTCACCTCAGCATGATTAAGCACATATTTCGCTTCCTGCACGCCGAATTCAGGATTCACCGGCACCATGATCGCGCCGATGCGCGCGAGCGCGAACAATGCCAGCACATGCCCGGCGCAATTGCGCGCCATTACACCCACGCGGTCGCCCTTTTTGATGCCACGCGCCACAAACAGCCGCGCAGTGCGCTCTACCGCCTCGCCAAACGCCTGCCATGACCACGACTCGCCATTGCAGAAAATGAATTCGCGTTGCGGATCGCGGACGGCTCGGCTCGCGAACGCGCCATTCAGCGTGTAATTGTGATCGGCGTACAGGCGCAGAACTTCGAGCGGTTTTTTCATTTTTGCAACAGATGATCAGATGATGCGGAGCAGCGATTATAGAGTCCGCCGGTATCACCAACAACGCAAGCGCAGTGGACGCCCCATCATGCGGTCCTCCCGGTAGCGAGCGTACCCTTTCAGCCTGCGACGGATTACGTTGATGATACGATTGCGCTATGTTCGCACATACCCCTCTGACAGTTCGTACTGCGGTCATTTTCTTCGTACCGCTGATCCTGACCACCGAACTGCATCAGCTTTCGCATTCTCTTGTGCACGCTTTTCTCGCGCGGCTGGGCGACCCCACCACCACCTTGGCCGCGTTCAGCATTGCGTTCGCTTTCAATACCACCTTCAGCGGCATCGTCAGCGTCAGCACGCAGGCGGGCATGTCCTTCATCTCCGACAAACGTTCGTTCTGGCGAATTGCACGCTTCTACTTCCTGGTATCGCTGGCGCCGTTCATCCTGATTGAAGCAGTGGCGTTAACACCCCTCGGCGATTGGTTGTTCGGCAGAATGATGGGGGCGAGCGCCGAGGTAACGCGTCTGGCCAAGGCCGCTGCTGCCGTCATGGGTTTGTGGATTTTCCCGAACCAGATGCGCAACCTCACCACCGCGCTGTGCATGATGCACCGGCGCACCATGCTGATTTCCCATGCAACGATGGTACGGCTGGCGTCGCAGGCGCTGCTGCTGATGGTGCTGCCGTTCTGGATGGAAGGCGCCGTAGCCGGCGCAGCGTCGCTGGTCGGGTGCATGACCGTGGAGGCGATCTACATGTTCTGGGTGAGCCGGCCTTTCTATGCCGAGTTGCCCGCGCGCGGCGGCGAGCAAGCGTCCTACCGTCAAATGTGGGGCTTTTCCTGGCCGCTGATGATCACGCAGATCACCGAGAACGGCGTCACCTTCGTGATCAACTTCTTTCTCGGCCGTCTGGCCAATCCTGATCTGGCGCTGGCTGCCTTTGGCGTGGTCACCGCGCTCAAATCCTTGGTTGCCTCGCCCCTGCGCAATATGGTGCAAACCGCGCAAGCCCTGGTACACAATCGCGCGGACATGCGCGTGATGCTGCGGTTCGCGCACCGGCTGACGCTGGTGTACGCGGTACTGGTGGCGTGCCTGTTCTATACCCCTCTGCGTGATGTCATCCTGACCGGCATTATGGGGCTGCCTGAAAAACTCAGCAGTTACGCGACGCCGGGTGTGCAAATGATCCTGTTTGTCGTAGTCGTCTGGGGCTACTCGTCGCTGTTTCGCGGCCTGCTTTCCGCCATGCGCAAAACGCAAGTGATCGCGGGCAGTGCCGTGATACGCCTCTTGGTAGTATTCGCCGTCGGCAGCGTCACGCTCTTTGCGCCCAACCTCAACGGCGCCGCGGTAGGGGTCGCCGCGGTTGGCTGCGCTTTTCTGGCAGAGGTGCTGATACTCGGATGGACCGTGAGGCTCTACAGCCGCGCTACGGGGCCGATATTTCCGCACGAGACGTAATGTAGTTCTTCACAATTAACGGGAGGCAACAGGTGAAAGAGAACAGCATACGCAAAGCCGTGCGCGAGGGACGGGCCGCACTGGGCACCGGCATCAAAGAGTTTGCAACGCGAGGGATGCCGTGGGTTATCGAATCGTCCGGTTTCGATTACGCCATGATCGACATGGAGCACGGTGCGTTCGATCTGGAAACCATTGCCAATCTTGCCGGGTGGTTCGCGGCGACGAATGTGTCACCCATTGTGCGCATCCACAAGGCTTTTATTCATCTGATTCCGGCGATTCTGGATCAGGGCATCATGGGCATACAGATTTCGGACGTCGACAACGCGGACGAAGCGCGCGCCATCGTGCGCGAAGCCAAGTATCCGCCGATTGGAAATCGCGGCATTTCGCAAATGGGTTCGCATACCCATTACAGAAGTTATGGTGCCCGCTATCACACCGAATACAGCCCGTGGGCCAACGACAACATTATCATCTGCCCATCGATTGAATCGCTCGAAGGACTGGAAAACGTCGAAGCCATCGCCGCGGTCGAGGGCATCGACATGATTGCATACGGGCACTCCGATTTGAGCGCCAGGCTGGGCATTCATTTGCAACTGGATCACCCCACGTTCAAAGCTGTCGTGCGCAAAATAGCCGATGCCTGCAACAAGCACGGCAAACTCGCCAGAGGCTCGGCGGAGACAGAAGCGCAAATCGCGGAGTACTATCAGCTGGGTTGTAAAGTATTGAACCTGCCCGGCACCGACCTCAGCACCTATCATGACGGCCTCAAGGCGCGTGCCGATCGAGCGCGCGCCCGGCTCAAATCCATCGGTGTTCCAACACCGTAGGTAGTCGATACAAGCAAAAAAAGAATCTACTTTCAAAGGAGCACCGAAGCGATGAGTTCAGCACCGTTTGATTTCGCGCCGTTGTTGCCTGCGGGCCTGCCGGCGGCGGCGGCGCGCTGGACCGGGCGAGTCAAATTTGATTTCACCGGCGGCAACAATGACGCCGACCGGCTGCCGCTCGAAGAACTGGTCGCCGCTGCCGATGCGGTACTCAAACGCGAGGGACGCACGCTTTCGACTTATGGACTGAATAGTGGCCCGCAGGGCTACCGCGCGCTGCGCGAGTTTCTCGTCGCGAAGCTCAAGGCCGACGCGGCCATTGCCTGCACGGCCGACGACATCCTGATCACGTCGGGCTCGTTGCAGGCGATCGATCTGGTCAACAGCACGCTGCTCGCGCGGGGCGATACCGTCATCATCGAGCAGGATTGCTATCAGGGATCGATCAACCGGCTGCTGCGGCTGGGTGTCACCCCGGTGGGTATTCCGCTGGACCGCGATGGCATGCGCATGGATGCGCTGGCGGCCGCGCTCGACGATTTGAAGCGCAAGGGCATCCGGCCAAAATACATCTACACCATCCCCACCGTGCAGAATCCCACCAGCACCATCATGCCCGTGGAACGGCGGCAGGAAATGTTGCGGCTGGCAGCGGCGCACGGCGTGCCGATCTTCGAGGACGATTGCTATGCCGATCTCATTTGGTCGGGAGAGCGCCCCCCTGCGATCTATGCCCTAAGCCAACAAGGCGGCGTCATTCACATCGGCTCGTTCTCGAAATCGATTGCGCCGGCGCTGCGGGTCGGCTTCATTGTGGCGCCGTGGGAGGTGATGTCGCGCATGCTCGCGCTCAAGACCGACGCCGGTTCCGGCGCGCTGGAACAGATGGTGCTGGCGGAGTTTTGCACGCGGCATTTTTCCAAACACGTGCCTGCACTGCGGCGCGGCCTGCGCGCCAAACTCGAAACGCTGATGGAATCACTCAAGGAACACTTCGGTGCGGCGGCGCAGTTCGACGATCCCAAGGGCGGCATCTTCCTCTGGGTCACATTGCCCGAAAACGTCGATACGCTGAAATTATATCCATTGGCGCTCGCGGCGGGCGTGGCGATCAATCCGGGCGCAGAGTGGTCAGTGAACAAAAGCCATGGCCGCAACCGCATGCGACTATGTTTTGCCAGCCCTACACACGAGGAAATTCACCAGGGTGTCGCGGCACTTGCCGAGATATGCCGGCGTGAGTTTGGCGAGCCCGCGCTTTAAGCACGTGGAAGCATATGGAGTCTGACCCCATTTCCATCGTGCCATTTCCATCGCTGAGGACATACTTGGCAAATGTCGACTAGGCCGCCATCGAAGAACTCCGCGTGGCCAGAGGAATTTCCGGACTTTCAGTAGAGAATCAGCCGCAAGAATATCGAACGACCAAATCATGGACATTGCAGTCAGCAATCCACGCACATGCCATAAGTCAGTGCTGCCCGCTATAATTCCCCGCGGTGGATCAGACGTCGATCACGACGCCGTTACCTGCCGCAGATGTCCATATTCTGGGAGAAATAAGGATGGGAGAGTCCGCAGTTCCACACGCGTACGGCTGTCTGACACAGCCGGAAGTTCGTTTTCTCGATGCCGCTGTCGAGCGCCTGATCCCGACCGACGAGCTCGGGCCCGGCGCGAAAGATGCCGACGTCACGTACTACATCGATCAACAGTTGTGCAGCGTGTGGGGCACCCACGGCCGCAATTACCGCTCCGGCCCGTGGCTCGAAGGCACGCCGCAACAGGGCTTCCAGTCGCGGCTGACGCCGCAGGAGATTTATCACGTCGGTATTCTCGAGACCAACCAGTATTGCGTGAAGCAATACGGCAAGAATTTTGAGTTTCTGACCGGCGCGCAGCAGGACGAGGTATTGCAGGCGTTGGAGCACGACAAGGTTGATCTGCCTTCGCTGTCGAGCAAACTTTTCTTTGGTCTGTTGTGGCGCAATACCGAGGAAGGTTTTTTCGCCGACCCGCTCTATGGTGGCAATCGTGACAAGGTAGGCTGGAAGCTGCTGGGGTTTCCCGGCGTGGCGTCGGGCGCTTACAACGCGCATGTCGACAATCCGGAAGTCTATCGCGCAGAGCCGGTGAGCATTCTCGACATCCAGACGCAGCAGGCGAAGGTGGATGCGCAGGGCTATGCGAAGCACATCATGATCAAACCTATCAGTTCGACCGGGAGCAAATAAGATGTCCATCACTAAACTGAAACCCGTCGATGCGGTGGTGGTGGGCAGCGGCGTCGCCGGTTCGATCATCTGCATGGAACTCGCCAATGCGGGACTTAATGTGGTGTGCCTCGAGCGCGGCCGCATGATCGAACCGCAGCACGATTTTGTGATGCCTTATACGAACGACGAACTGAAGTTCGACCGCCACAGCGATATTTTTCAGAACCTGTCGCGCGAAACCATCACCCTTCGCAACAACATGAGCGAGACTGCGCTGCCAATGCGCGAGCTGGGTTCGTTCAAGCCGGGCGAAATCGTCGGCGGCACCGCGGCACACTGGGGCTGCAATGCGCGGCGCTTTCTACCCTACGATTTTGAAATCCGCAGCCGCATGACCGAACGGCATGGCAAGAATTTCTTTCCCGAAGACTGCACCAGCCAGGATTGGGGGCTCACCTACGAGGATCTGGAACCGTACTACGACCAGTTCGAGCACATCTACGGCGTGGGCGGCAAGGCCGGCAACCTCAATGGTGAAATCCAGCCCGGCGGTAATCCGTTCGAAGGTCCGCGTTCGCGCGAGTACCCGAATCCGCCGACGCGCAGCACGCCGCAGGGCATGCTGTTTGCCAAGGCTGCGAAGGAACTGGGTTACCACCCGTTCCCAGGGCCGGCTGCCGCGATGACGCGGGACTATACGAACCTCTATAAAGTCATGATGGGCGAATGCCAGCGCGGCGGATTCTGCAGCAGCCATGCCTGCGCAGCAGGTGCCAAGGCCAACCCGCTCACCGCGGTGCTGCCGGCGCTGATGAAAAAAGATAATTTCGAAATGCGCCCGCTGTGCAATGTGATCAAGGTCAACACCGATTCCACCGGCAAGCAGGCCACCGGCGTGACCTACATCGATGCGCGCGGCCGCACGGTCGAGCAGCCGGCCAGCATCGTGGTGCTGTCGGCTTACTGCTTTAACAACACGCGCCTGCTGCTGCTGTCCGGCATCGGCAAGCCGTACGATCCCGTGGCCGGCACTGGCGTGGTGGGCCGCAACTATTCTTATCAGACCGGCGGCAAAGTTGAGGTCTTTTACGACGACCGCGAATTCAATCCGTTCATCGGCGGCGGCCTCACCAGCGTGCAGTTTGACGATCTCAACGGCGAAGAACTCGACCGCAGCGAACTCGGGTTTGTCGGCAGTGCGTACATTGCGGTGTCGAACGCCGGCGCCACGCCGATCAAATCCAAACCGGTGCCCCACGGCACGCCGCGCTGGGGCGGCGCATGGAAAAAGGCGGTAGCCCACAATTACCGCCGCAACCTCACCATCGGCATACACGGATCGTGCCAAAGCTATCGCCAGCACTACCTCGATCTCGATCCCACCTATCGCGATGCCAACGGGCTGCCACTGCTGCGCATGACCTTCGACTGGCACCAGAACGAACAGAAAATGCTCAAATTCATGAATGAAAAGTGTGTCGAAATCGCCAAGGCGATGACGCCATCCAGCTACAGCGTGCGCGACGTACCGACCAAATACAGCATCATTCCCTATCAAAGCACGCACAACATCGGCGGCGCGGTGATGGGCGCCGACCCGGCTACCAGCGTGGTGAACAAGCACCTGCAGTCGTGGGATGTGCCGAACCTGTTTGTGGTGGGCGCCAGCGCGTATCCGCAAAACGCCGCGGTGGGCCCGACGGAAACCATCGGCACGCTGGCTTGCTGGGCGGCGGACGGCATCAAGGATATTTATCTCAAGCGGCCGGGACAGTCGATGCTCTGAGTTGTAATTAGCTGCAATAAACGACAAAGTGGCCCCATCCCCCGCGCGCGGGGGAAGGTTGGGATGGGGGCCAGCGACGGTAACCCGCCCCCACCGTAACCCTCTGCTCCGCTTCAAGTGTTCCCTTGCCACGCGAAAACACGCGCAAGGGAGGAGACGGATTGTTTGGCACGCCAATCGGAGAAATGCCATGCCCTGGATCGAAGCAAACGGCGCCAGCCTGCGCTATGAATTGAGCGGCTCCGGTAAAGACACGCTGGTGCTGGTGCATGAAGCCGGCGGCTGCATCGAGAGCTATGACGACGCATTGCCGACCCTGAACAAGGAATTTCGCGTGCTGCGTTACGATCAGCGTGGTTTCGGATTTTCGGAAAAGGTGCGTGAACTCA
>JBEBHE010000219.1:0-8284 GCA_040081205.1 Burkholderiales bacterium
GCACAAAAACATCGGGCATGTGCCTGCCGCTTTGGTTGCTCTTGCCGTCGTCAATTTGGGTCATGACATCGAGCACCGGCAAACCGATGTTGCCCGCCACCACGGTATCCAACCCCGCGTTCGCGCACATCGCGCCGCACATCGCTGTAACCGTGCTTTTGCCATTGGAGCCGGTAATGGCGATAACGCGCGATTTTGGCATGCCGGATGCACGTTGACGCAATGCGTGCGCAAAGAGTTCGACATCACCGACCACCGGTGTGCCGCGTTTGATCGCGTCCGCCAGTTTACCGCTGCGCGGATCAATGCCGGGGCTGACCGCGATCGCATCCGCGTCGACAAAGTCGTCACGCTGGAATGCACCCGCGCGCACTCGCACCTGCGGCAACTCACTAGCAAGCTGGAGGGCTTGCGGCGGCGCTTCACGCGTATCGGCCACGGAGACAACAGCGCCCTGCCGTACCAGCCAGCGCGTCATCGACAAACCTGTGTCACCGAGTCCCAGCACCAGAACCTTCTTTCCTTTTAACGCCAACGCCATCTAGCGCAACTTCAAAGTTGACAGCCCGACGAGCACCAGCATCATCGTGATAATCCAGAAGCGAACGGGGTGATTTTGGCTACGGCCGCGCCAAAGGCGCTTAACTTGCGCGCCGCGCAAGTTAGCCTTCACCGGAATCAAGTGCTTGTTCGCTCCCATATCTACCTCAGTTTGAGTGTCGATAGCCCCACCAGCACCAGCATCATCGTGATGATCCAGAAGCGAACAACCACTTGATTTTCTTTCCAGCCTTTGAGTTCGTAGTGATGGTGCAGCGGCGCCATGCGAAACACGCGCTTGCCCGTCAACTTAAACGACGCCACCTGGATCATCACCGACAGCGTTTCCACCACGAACACGCCGCCCATGATGAACAGCACGATTTCCTGACGCACAATAACGGCGATAGTGCCGAGCGCCGCGCCCAGCGCCAGTGCGCCCACATCACCCATGAACACTTCTGCCGGATAGGCGTTGAACCACAGAAACGCCAACCCCGCGCCCGCGATCGCGGCGCAAATCACCAGCAGTTCGCCTGCGCCGGGGATGTACGGAAACGCAAGATATTTCGCGAACACCGCGTTACCCGCCACATAAGCAAATACGCCTAACGCGCTGCCAACCATCACGGTCGGCATGATGGCGAGCCCATCCAGTCCATCAGTCAGATTCACCGCGTTGCTGGTACCGACGATCACGCAATAGGTCATCGCGATAAACCCCACCACGCCTAGCGGATAAACCACCTCTTTGAAGAACGGCACAATAAACACCGTCTGCGCCGGCAGGTTGGATGAAAACGCGATGTAATATGCTGCAGCAATGCCGATCACGGATTGCCAGAAAAATTTGGCGCGCGCCGACAACCCCTTGGGATTGCGATGCACGACTTTGCGGTAATCATCAACCCAGCCCACCGCGCCGAAGCCCAGCGTCACCAGCAGCACGATCCACACAAAACGGTTTTCCAGATCCGCCCACAGCAGCGTGGTAACCACGATCGACACCAGGATCAGCGCGCCACCCATGGTGGGCGTGCCCGCTTTGATGAGATGTGTTTGCGGACCATCGTCACGCACCGACTGGCCGATTTTGTAAGCTGTAAGTTTGCGGATCATCGCCGGACCCACCACAAACGAAATCATGAGCGCGGTAAGAGAGGCCAGCACCGCTCGCAGCGTGATGTAATTAAACACGTTGAACACGCGTAAATCCTTTGCCAGCCACTGTGCTAGTTCTAGCAACATGCGCGAACTCCCGTCATCATTTGTGCGTGCTTTCTTCCGCTGCAAACGCTTTCACCACGCGCTCCATTTGCATGAAGCGCGACCCCTTGACCAGCACCGTCATGTCCGGCGCAAGCTTGTTTTCGATGTCGGCGAGCATTTCTTCGATACGCGGGAAATGCCGCGCGCCCGCGCCAAATGCCTGAACCGTATTCGCTGAAACGTCGCCCAGCGCAAACAATTGCTCTATCCCGCGAGCACGCGCGTATTCGCCGACCTCGGCATGACAGGCCGCAGCGCGTTCACCCAGTTCGCCCATGTCGCCCAGCACCAGCAAGCGCTTGCCCGGCACGCGCGCCAACACATCAATGGCTGCGCGCATCGATTCCGGATTCGCGTTGTAGGTGTCATCGATCAGCGTGGCGCCCGCGTGAGCGGCTTTGCGCTGCAGGCGCCCCTTGACGCCGGCGTAACACGCCAAGCCCGAAACCATGGCCGCCAGCGGCACCTCCAGCGCAAACGCCGCCGCACACGCCGCCAGCGCGTTGCGCACGTTGTGCAAGCCCGGCGCATTGACGATTGCGCTCACCTCGCCCGCCGGCGTTTTGATGTGGATATCGCTATCGAGCGCGCGCAAATCGTAGCGCGCACTGATAGTCGCCGGTCGATCTGAGTCATCGAGGCCAAACATTAAGTATTTGTTTTTATTGCATAATTCTTGCCACAGCACTGCATGGGAATCGTCCGCGTTGATGACCGCAGTACCGTTCGCTACAAGGCCTTCGAAGATTTCGCCCTTGGCGCGCGCTATAGCGTCCTCGCTGCCCAAGTACTCGATATGCGCGCGGCCGGCGTTGTTGATCAGCGCCACATCAGGGCGCGCCAGCCGCGTCAGGCGGCTGATCTCACCGGCGTGATTCATGCCCAGTTCGATCACCGCACAGCGATGTTCCGCGCGCAATTCCAGCAGCGTCAGCGGCACGCCGATCTCGTTGTTGAGGTTGCCGCGCGTAGCCAGCACGGCGCCAGTCGTATTATCCGCAGCCTCACGTAATATAGCCGCCAGCATTTCTTTGACCGTCGTTTTGCCGCTGCTGCCGGTCAGTGCCACCAGCGGTCCGGTGAAACGGCTGCGCCACGCATACGCGAGCTGCGTCAGCCCGGTGTGCGTGTGGTTCACCACAATCATCGGAAACTGCGGCGGCAACGCCGCCGACGCCTGCGCTGCGCCTTCGCTATCCACCATCACTGCCACCGCACCTGCCGTCTGCGCCGCGGTCAGATACTGGTGCGCATCAAAATGCTTGCCGCGCAAAGCGATAAACAGTTCACCCGGCTTGATGTTGCGGCTATCGGTGCCCACCGACGTAAATTCCGGATTGCCGCCGAGATGTTCCACGCCCAGTGCAAACGCCGCTTCCGATACGCGCATCATGTGCGCACCGCCGTTCCTGACCCCAGCGCTGCACGCACCGCTTGCGCATCGCTGTACGGATAACGCACGCCGCGAATTTCCTGATACGGCTCGTGTCCTTTACCGGCAATGACCACGATATCGCCGCGCGCCGAGGTGACGATGGCCTCATGCACCGCCTGCTTGCGGTCTTCGATCACCACGCACTCGCGCGTGGCTCCTTGGAGAATGTCGGCAATGATCGCCATCGGCGATTCGCTGCGCGGATTGTCGCTGGTGACAATCACGCGGTCGGCGCAGCGTGTAGCGATTCGCCCCATCATTGCGCGCTTGCCGCGATCACGGTCGCCGCCGCAGCCAAATACGCAGGTTATGCTTGAGCGGCGCGCGCGTTTTTCTGGACCACCAATTTCACGCAGCGTGCGCAAAATTTTTTCCAGCGCGTCCGGTGTGTGCGCGTAATCCACCACCACCAGCGGCGCAGCGCCTCCACCGAAGCGTTCCGCACGTCCGGCCACTGGTTCTGTTGCGGCAAGCACGCGCACCGCTTCGTTCAGATCCGTGTTGCTTGCCAACAGTACCGCCAGCGCACCCAGCAGGTTCGACGCATTGAATCGACCCAGCACCCGGCTGCGAACGTGCGCTGCGCCCCACGGCGTTGCGACATCGAACGACACACCATTCAGCCCCAGACGCAAATTGTAGCCCCGCACGCACGGCATGCGGCTCGCCGCGCCGGACCGGTTAAAACCGTAACCCAGCACGCAACCACGCCGGGACCGCCGCGCAAGTTCTGCACCAAAGCGATCATCAAAATTGAACACTGACCATTTCAGTGTTTCCCACTCGAACAGCCGCGCTTTCGCCCGGCGGTAGTTCGCCATGGTGCCGTGATAATCGAGATGGTCGCGCGTGAGATTGGTAAACAGAGCCACGTCGAATTCGACCCCGGCGACGCGGCCTTGTTCAAGCCCATGCGAAGAAACTTCCATCGCCACTGCCTTCGCACCCTCGCGATTCCAGTCGCGTAATTTCCCATGTAACCACGCGGCGTCTGGCGTGGTGTTGACGCCCGTTTCAAGCACCCCCGGGAAACCGTTGCCCAGCGTGCCCATCACCGCGCAACGTCGATCAAGCATACAAAGCGCTTGCGCAATCCATTGGCTGCATGAGGTTTTTCCATTAGTGCCGGTGATGCCCATTGTCCACAGGCGCGAACTGGGCCGGCCATAAATGTAACTCGCAATAATGCCAACTTTATGGCGCAATTGTGGCACTGCGAGGCGCTTCGCGTGGCCCAGGCGCCACGATGATTTCCATGGGAAGCCGGTTGCATCCCACAACACCGATGAGGCGCCGGATTGAATGGCCTGCCCGATAAAATCGCGCCCGTCGTGCCCGGTGCGCAGCGCCCCCGGATAAGCGACAAAGGTGTCGCCCGCGCGCACCGCGCGACTGTCGCTCACCAACCGCCGGATGCCCAGCGTATCGATCACGCGGCTGTCGATTCCCGCTACAGCGTTCAAACTTCTTCCTTGATTTCGGGCACGGCCGCGGGCGGCAGCACCAATTTTTCCATTGGCGCGTCAGGCGGCACGGCCAGCAGCCGCAACGCACCACCCACTACTTCGCTGAATACCGGCGCAGCTACCGCGCCGCCGTAGTGTTGGCCAGCACTCGGCTCGTCAATCATCACCGCAACGATCAAGCGCGGATTCGACACCGGCGCAAATCCAACGAATGACGAGATGTAACGGTTCGCCGCGTAGCCGCGGCCTTCGAGCTTGTGCGCCGTACCGGTTTTGCCGGCAACGCGATAACCCACGACCTGCGCTTTGGGTGCGGTGCCGCCGGCCTGCACCGCCATCTCCAGCATCTTGCGCACCGTCTGCGCAGTCTCAGCCGAAATCACACGGGTCGATTCCGTTGGCACGTCGCGTTTGATTAACGCGGGCGCTTTCAGTTCGCCATCCGACGAGAATATGGTGTACGCACGGGCAAGTTGCAGCAGCGATACCGAAATGCCATGGCCGTAAGACATCGTCGCCTGTTCGATGGGTTTCCATTTTTCATGGGCGCGCAAACGGCCCGTCACTTCGCCAGGAAACCCCGATTGCGGCTGCGCGCCGAACCCCACACGACTGAATACGCTCCACAGCGTTTCGGGCGGAAGGCCGAGTGCCATTTTAGCCGCGCCCACGTTCGAGGATTTTTGTATCACCTGCGCCACGGTCAGTGCCCCGTGGGGATGTGCATCATGAATGGTGGCCTTGCCGATGGTGAGCTGTCCGGGCGCGGTTTGGATTACTGATTCCGCAGTCACCGTACCGGCTTCCAGCGCGGTGGCGACAGTAAACGGTTTTAAGGTCGAGCCTGGCTCGAACAGGTCCGTGACCGCCCGATTGCGCGCACGCGATGCGTCGTGATTGCCGCGATTGTTCGGGTTGTACGTCGGAAAATTCGCCATCGCGAGCACTTCACCGGTAACCGCGTCCAGTACCACAATGCCGCCGGCTTTGGCACGATGCTCGACTATTGCTTTTTTCAGTTCGCGGAAGGCGAGGTACTGAATCTTTGCGTCAATGGACAGCGTCAGCCGCTCGCCATGTTGCGGCGCGCGAATACTGTCGATGTCTTCGACAATACGTCCCATGCGGTCTTTGATGACACGGCGATGCCCCGATCTGCCGCGCAGCTTATCCTCGAACGCGAGTTCCAGCGCTTCCTGACCCTTATCATCGATATTGGTAAAACCAATGATGTGCGCCATCACATCACCCGCCGGGTAGTAGCGGCGATACTCGCGCTGCAGAAACACACCGGGGATATTGAGTTCGACAATTTTGGCGGCCTGTTCCGGCGGCAACTGGCGTTTCAGATACACGAAGTCGCGACGGCCATCTTCCAGCTTGCGTTGCAAATCGGCCGCATCGGTTTGCAACAGCTTGGCCAACTTTCTGGACTGCTCCGGCGTGATATCGATATCCGCCGGGCTCGCCGCCACCGATTCGACCGGCGTTGAAATCGCCAGCGGCTCATTGTTGCGATCGACAATCATGCCGCGCGTAGCGGTGATTTCGATGGTACGCGAGTAACGCGATTCGCCCTTGGCCTGAAGAAAATCGTTGTTGAGCCCCTGCAAGTACACCGCGCGGGCGGTGAGCACCGTGAAGCAGAACAGCAAACCCACCAGCACAATCGCCGAACGCCATCGCGGCAACTGCGGCGCTTCCTGCAAGTGCGCGCGAGGAGTTTGTGACATGGCGCCCCTGCTTTCGAGCCGGTTAATGGGCCGTTGCGCGGCACGGTTCACGGCGCGGCTCCGGATGGCACCGCTGCAGGTTCCGGCGCAACGACTTGTATACGGGCAGCCGTCGGCGCGCGCATGCGCAGTTGCTGCGTCGCGATTTTTTCGATGCGTGCGTGCATTGCCCAGGTGCTTTGTTCCAGTTGCAACTGACCCCACTCCACTTCGTAGCGCTTTTCGAGTTCCTGCTCGTGCTGCAATTCCACGTATAACTTTCGTGCCTTGTGCTGCGAAGTGACCACCGCCAGCGCACACGCAATCAACACCGCGAACAGCACGAGGTTGAGGCGTGTGATCATGGCCCGGCCGCCTTACTTTCTTTCTGCCACGCGCAAGGTCGCGCTGCGCGCACGTGGATTGCGCGCAACTTCTTCCTCGTCGGGACGTCGCGCTTTGCCGATCAACCGCATCAGCGGCTGCGGCATTTCGTGCGCGCGCAGCGGCAACCGCTGCGGCACACGCTCACCCGCCGCCGCCTCGCGCATGAAACGCTTGACGATGCGATCTTCCAGCGAGTGGAAGCTGATCACCGCCAGCCGTCCGCCGGGGTTCAGCAGTTCGACGCACTGGGGCAGCACTAGCGACAACTCCTCGAGCTCCCGATTGAGGTGAATCCGTAAAGCTTGAAACGTGCGCGTCGCAGGGTCCTGGCGTGGCTCCCGCGACGGGACGGCGTCCGCCACGAGCGTGGCAAGTTGTCGTGTGGTGCGGAGAGCCCCCCCCGCTCTTGCAGTAACAATCGCTGCTGCAATCTGTTTAGCAAACCGCTCTTCGCCATGATTTTTTATAACCTCCCGAATTTCAGACTCTTCAGCTGTTGCCAGCCATTGCGCCACCGTGATGCCGCGGCTCGTATCCATACGCATATCGAGCGGCGCGTCGAACCTGAAACTGAAACCGCGCGCCGCATCGTCCAACTGCGGAGAGGACACGCCCAGATCGAGCAATATCCCATCCACCTTCTCAACGCCCGCGTCCGCCAGCAACGCGCGCATTTCACCAAACCATCCGTGCAGCAACGTGAAGCGCTGGTCATTGATCTCCGCACCTGCCTTGATCGCGTCCGGATCACGATCCAGCGCAATCAATCTTCCTTTGCTGCCCAGCAACGCCAAAATTTCCCGGCTGTGTCCGCCCCGACCGAACGTGCCGTCCACGTAAATCCCCTCTGCACGCGCACCACGCTCGCCACCCACGTTCAAACCTTCAACCGCCTGCGCCAGCATCACTGCCTGGTGCTCACCGCCGCTCACAAGGAGAATCCCTCCAGCTCCGGCGGCAAGCCGCCGGGCGCGAGACCGCCTGGTGCATCCATGCGGCTATCCCAATGCTCCTGATTCCACACTTCGAATTTCTTGCCTTGCCCCACCAGGACCACGGCTTTTTCAAGCTGCGCGTATTGACGCAACGCCGGCGACACCAGCACGCGACCGGCGGCATCCATTTCGGTATCCACGGCAAAACCGATCAGCCGCCGCTGCAATTCGCGCACGCGCGGATCGAGATTGGACAACCCTTCGAGTTTTTGCTGGATCACTTCCCATTCCGGCAACGGATACATCAGCAAGCAGCGGTCGGCGTCCGCCGTAATCACCAGATGGCCGCGGCAGCGTTCAAGCAGCACATCGCGATGGCGCGCCGGTACGGCGAGCCTGCCTTTGCTGTCGAGATTGAGTTGCGCAATGCCGCGAAACACTGGTTTCCTCCGCCTGAGGTGGGTACTCACTAACTAGCTATGGTCAGATGAAAAATTCACCTTTGTTTCCCACTTTTTACCACTTTTACCCACTATAGGC
>JBEBHE010000220.1:0-8267 GCA_040081205.1 Burkholderiales bacterium
GGGTGTCGTGGAGAGAACTGGTTCAATAACCGTGTGAGGCGCGGCGTGGTGGCAAACCACATACGCCGCGCCGTGTGGTTGCAACAACATGACACTGGAAACACCTGCTCGACTGACCCTGGCGGTGATGGCATCGGCAGTGATTCATACCTTAGCGCTACTTCCGGTCAAGGCACCGATTAGTCCCCACATCGCAACGCCGTTTCCTGCGTCATTGCTGAATGTGCGCCTGAACATCAGCGCAACCGTGTTCCCGGAAATCACCACCGATATACCCTTAGGCTTGTCACCAGCGCCGCCGCTTGACGCTGCGGCAGCGCCAGTCGTGCCGTCAGAGCGCAATGCCATCCCTCCCACCGCGCAGCAGGAACCGGATGACCGGCGTCAGCGTACCGCGGCCATTGCCCCCCCGCCGCCACCGCAAGCCGCGAGCGAGCGCGAGGGGCAAGGCAGACCCGGTGTGCGAATAGCGCTACCTGATGAAGTCAAAGTGCGCGTTCGTCTGTACGATGTGAAATCGGACGAAAATCCCACCGAAGTCATGGAACTGCCGACGGGAAAATACGTGTATTTCAATGCGCCGAGACTCCGGCAAACATCGCATCCGCTGGCAGATGCCCGGCCGCAATACCCTACCCAGAAACTGGACTACCCGCATGGCGCAGTGCAACTGCTGCTATTGATTGACGAGGAGGGCAAGCTAGAGAAAGCCGCCGTAGCCTGCGCGAACCCAGCCTTTGAAGAAAGCGCTATCGAGAGCGTACGGCACATGCGATTCGGCGCGGCGCGCGACGCCAACGGCCCGGTCAAGACCTACATGATGGTGGAGTTCGGATACGGACTGGGCGCACCCTGCGGGCGACTGCCGCACAACCTGCAGTTACAGTTACAGCAGCGCGCGGGGTAACGGGAAAGTAACCCGCTCGGCAATACCCTCAACGTCGCTCACACGATCCGCGCCCATCCCTTTCAGGCGCTCGATCACCTGTTGCACGAGAACCTCCGGCGCCGACGCGCCAGCAGTAATACCCACACGCGCTTTGCCCAGCAGCCAGTCGGGATTCAGTTCGCCCGCGTTATCGACCATATACGCAGGCACCCCCTGATGCTGTGCCACTTCGCGCAGACGGTTCGAATTGGAACTGTTAGGCGAGCCCACCACGATCACCACATCGCATTGCTTGGCCAGCGTTTTGACCGAATCCTGGCGGTTTTGCGTGGCGTAGCAGATGTCGTCTTTTTTGGGACCGACAATCGACGGGAAACGCGCTTTCAACGCGTCTATCGTTTGCTGGGCGTCGTCAACCGATAGCGTCGTCTGCGTGACAAAGGCGAGATTGTTTTTGTCTTTAACGTCCAACTTTGCCACGTCGTCCGGGCCTTCTACCAGGTACATACCGCGGTCGCTTTGCCCCATGGTGCCCTGCACTTCAGGGTGCCCTTTATGACCGATCATCACGATTTCGCGTCCGTGTGCGCGCATCTTCGCGACTTCGACATGCACCTTGGTCACTAGTGGGCACGTCGCGTCAAACACGCGCAAGCCGCGCGATTCGGCATCGCGGCGCACCGCTTGCGATACGCCATGGGCGCTGAAAATCAGCGTTGCGCCGGCCGGCACTTCGTCGAGATCCTCAATGAACACCGCGCCTTTCTTGCGTAAATCGTTGACCACGAATTTGTTATGCACCACTTCATGCCGCACATAAATCGGCGCGCCGTGGAGCGCGATAGCACGTTCGACGATTTCGATGGCGCGATCTACACCGGCGCAAAAACCGCGGGGGTTGGCTAGGAGAACTTGCATGATGTGATTATAGCGGCGCTCGGCGCCGGCGCAGGTTAATTGTAATATTAATGTTTAAAAACAAGTACTTATTTAGACTCCGTCGCAACATCCCGCTGCGGTCGCACGCCATCCCAGATCAGCAATGCCGCACCACAGGTAATGGCCGAATCCGCAACATTAAACGCAGGAAAAAAATAGCCGGCGTAGTGAACCTGCACGAAATCAACCACGTAACCGTATAACACACGATCGATCAAATTGCCGATGGCGCCGCCGAGGACCATCCCCAGCGCCAAACAGAATAGGGTCTGCTGCGGGTAGCGCCGCAGCAACCACACTACCCACACCGAAGCGGTAATCGCAATACCAATAAAAAAGAATCGCTGCCAGCCGCCCGCATCGGCAAACATGCTGAATGCCGCGCCCGCGTTATGTACACGCACCAGATTAAAAAAGGACGTTACATAAAGCGTTTCATGCAACGCGAATTTCTGCACAATAACAATCTTGGTAATCTGATCGATCACCACGAGTATCAACGCAAGCACGATCCACTTACGCATATTCACGCCGCTCACCGGGTCCAAATAAATTCGACACGCAACGCCCGCACAGCAGCGGATGTTCGGCAGTCGCCCCCACATCGACACGATAGTGCCAGCAGCGTTCGCACTTGGCATGCGCGCTCGCCACTACGCCGATGCCTACACCTTGCAAGCCGCCAGAGGCAGTGCCACCCGCTTCGGCGTGCAACGACACGCGCGAGGTAATCATCACGAATCGCACATCGTCCTTGAGCGACGAAAGCAACGCATGCGCTTCCCCCTGTGCATACAGATCAACCTCTCCCGCCAGCGACGAGCCGATTTTACCGGTGGCGCGCAGTGCTTCGAGTTCTTTTTGAACGTCAGAACGCAGCGCGCGCAACT
This sequence comes from Burkholderiales bacterium, assembly GCA_040081205.1. Classification (GTDB taxonomy): domain Bacteria; phylum Pseudomonadota; class Gammaproteobacteria; order Burkholderiales; family SG8-41; genus UBA5216. The sequence goes on from JBEBHE010000220.1 coordinate 2,719, forward strand.
TGGTCCATCGCTCACGCAGCGCAGTGGCATCGTTCGGCAATTCGAGCGCATACCACGTTTGCTCGAACACGCTGGTATCGCCTTTCTGAATCGTTGCCCACACTTCCTCGGCCGTGAACGACAGTATCGGCGCCATCAGACGCGTCAATGCCTGCGTAATGTGATACAGCGCGTTCTGCGCCGCGCGCCGCGCGTGACCCGTAGTCGGCGCGGTATAGAGCCTGTCTTTGAGGATGTCGAGGTAAAACCCACCCAGATCTTCGGAACAAAACGATTGCAACCGCTGCGCCACCTGGTGAAATTCGTAGCTGCCGTAGTGGCCGGGCGATTTCGGATCGCCGACGCCCTGTTCAGACGGCGCGGACGCCGTTAAGGCGGCCTGCAAATCGTGCGTCATCACCCACGCGTAGCGATCGATTTCCAGCCATTGATCGATGGGCAACGCATCGCGCGCAATATCAAAATCCGCAAGATTCGACAACAGAAAACGCAGCGTATTGCGAATACGGCGATACGACTCCACCACGCGCTTGAGAATTTCTTTCGAGATCGACAGTTCGCCGGAATAATCCGTCGCCGCAACCCACAAGCGCAAAACATCGGCACCCAGCTCGCCCATCACCTGTTGCGGCACGATGACGTTGCCCTTGGATTTGCTCATCTTGTGGCCGCTGCCGTCCACCACAAAGCCGTGGGTCAGCAACGAGCGATACGGCGGTTGACCGTCGGTCATGCACGACACCAGCAGCGACGAGTGAAACCAGCCACGATGCTGATCCGAACCCTCCAGATACAAATCCGCCGGATAGTACGAATCCTGTGGATTGGCACTCGCATTCTTGTGCGAATTGCGCAGCACCGTGAAATGCGTGGAGCCGGAATCGAACCACACGTCGAGCGTGTCTTTAATTTTTTCGTAGTGCGCCGCGTCGGCGCCGAGCAGTTCCTCGGGCTGCACGGCCTGCCACGCTTCGATGCCGTTTTTTTCAACGCGCTGCGCGACCTGCTCCAGAAATTCCAGCGTACCCGGGTGCAACGCGCCGGTTTCCTTGTGGATGAAAAACGGCATCGGCACGCCCCACTGCCGCTGACGCGAGAGCGTCCAGTCCGGGCGATTGGCAATCATGCCGTGCAGCCGCGCCTGCCCCCACTCGGGGTAAAATGTCGTATTCTCAACGCCGCGCAGCGCGGTTGCCCGCAGCGGCTCGGCAGGCGTCACGCCGTTCCAGCCTTGCGCTTGATCCATGCCGGCGAACCATTGCACCGTCGCGCGTAAAATCACCGGCGTCTTGTGGCGCCAGCAGTGCATATAGCTGTGCAGATTTTGTGCCTGATTAAACAGCGCACCTTTTTCTTCAAGGTGCGCCACAATTTTAGGATTGGCCTTCCATATCATTTCGCCGCCAAACACCGGCAACGTGGAGATGTATTTGCCGTCACCCATCACTGGCGTAAGTATGTCCGCATCCTTCATGCCGTAGCGACGGCACGACTGGAAGTCTTCCACGCCATAGGCCGGCGCGGAATGCACAAGGCCGGTGCCGGTATCAAGCGTCACATAGTCACCGAGATACACCGGCGACAAACGGTCGTAAAACGGATGCCTGAAGTTGACATGTTCGAGCGCCGCGCCCTTGCACACCGCAATGGTTTTTCCGGTTAACTTGAAACGTGCGAGACACGCTGCCTGCAAATCCGCCGCCAGTATCAACAACCCGCGCTCGGTGTCGACCAGGTTGTAGTCGAATTCAGGATGCGCGTTCAATGCCTGGTTACCCGGCAGCGTCCACGGTGTCGTAGTCCAGATCACTGCGTAGCCGGGTTTATCCGGCAGCGACGGCAGTCCAAACGCTTTGGCGATCGCGCCCACGTCGGCAAACGGAAAACCAACATCAATCGCCACGTCCTTGCGATCTTCGTATTCAACTTCCGCTTCAGCCAGCGCCGAGCCACAGTCGAAACACCAGTTCACCGGCTTCAAGCCGCGGTATACGTAGCCTTTTTCCAACAACTTGCCGAGCGCGCGAATCTCATTCGCCTCGTTGCCGTAAGCCATCGTCAGATAAGGATTATCCCAATCGCCCAGCACGCCGAGCCTTATGAAATCCAGCTTCTGCCGTTCGACCTGCTCGGCGGCATACGCGCGGCAAAGTTTTTGCGTTTCCGCCGTCGGCAAATGTTTGCCGTGCTTTTTTTCGATCTGCACTTCAATCGGCATGCCGTGACAATCCCAGCCCGGAACATACGGCGCATCAAAGCCCGACAGCGACTTCGACTTGACGATCATGTCTTTCAGAATTTTGTTTACCGCGTGGCCGATATGAATGTCGCCGTTCGCATACGGCGGGCCGTCATGCAGCACAAAGCGCGGACGCCCTTTGCTCGCCGCACGAATGCGCTCGTAGAACTTACGCTCCTGCCAACGCTTAAGCATCAACGGTTCGCGTTTCGCCAGATCGCCGCGCATGGGAAACGTCGTGTCGGGAAGATTCAGTGTGTGTTTGTAATCAGTCATATTCTGTCAATGCGAACCGTGTCCGCCTAAACCATTAACCTGCTTTGCGTATCTTCGCGCTCGCAAAGTACTTTTGCGCGTTCTCCACATCCAACGCTATTTGCCGCTTCAAGCTTTCGAGATCAGTATATTTTTCTTCATCGCGCAGCTTGTGCAAAAAATCCACGCGCACGGGGCGCCCATATATTTCTTCTTTAAAATCAAATAGATAAACTTCCAGCACCGCCGCGCCACCCACCTTAACCGTAGGCCGCACGCCCAGACTCGCTGCGCCCTGCACCACGCCGTCTGCCGCGCCACGCACTTCCACCGCGAAGATGCCGGCGAGCGGCGCACGATTGTGTTTCATCTGCACGTTCGCTGTAGGAAAACCCAATGTGCGACCGAGTTGATCACCACGCACCACACGTCCGCTGATGCTGTACGCGCGACCCAACAAACGCGCAGCGCGCACGCAATCACCCGCCGCCAACGCATCGCGCACCGCTGTACTGGAAACGCGGATACCGTCCACCATCACGCTCGGCAGTGCCTGCACTTCATAACCCAAACGCGGCGCGTCCTGTTTCAACATCACAAAATCGCCTGCACGGCGCGCGCCGAACCTGAAATCGTCACCCACCTGCAACCAACGCACACCCAGGCCGCGCACCAGCACACGCTCAATAAAATCCTGCGCAGTGATTTGCGCAAACGCGTAATTGAAACGGCACACATGCACATGGTTGACGCCGGACGCATCGAGCAGCTCCAGCTTTTCACGCAGCGACGTGAGCCGCGCCGGCGCCACATCCGGCGCAAAAAACTCGCGCGGCTGCGGCTCGAAAAGCATCACACACGACGGAACAGCCAGCCGCAGCGAAGCGCGTGCAAGCTCGTCCAGCATCGCACGGTGCCCTAAATGGACGCCGTCGAAATTGCCTATCGTGAGTGCAACCGGAGCGTTAGCGGCGGCAGGTATGCCGCGGGTGATGCGCATGTGAGAATCGAGCGTAAAAGCTTGAATTATAGCGGGTTTTACCATCCTTCCCCACAATGCCCCGGCGCCTTACTGAGCCTATCGCACCGATACTGAGCGACATCCACACCTACAGATAGACACACGAGTAGCGGGGTTTCTCCCCCAAAAGCCAAAACCACCGCTGAGCGCAAAAGCACCAGCGCGAATATTGATTCGGGTATTGCAGGTATTGATTTATTTGATTCATTTCGTCTTTCAAGTGAACCCGTGATCTTTGCAATTCCATCGAACCTGCTGTAACTTCTATTTTAGAGAAGACTGGCGCATGCTGGTTTTCTTTGTCGTTTTAATTTGCCAATGAACCGCTTCCGAAAGCAAATCCATGATTGATTTAAGCCCTTCCCGCACGCGCCGCGTCGTGACCGGATTCGCCGCGCAAATCCGCGCGAGCCAAACTGTCAACTCACGCCCCCGATCCGCTTCAGCCCACTAGAAAGGAAACAGCATGTTACGCATCTCCCTGCAAGCGCAGTCCCGTTTCATCTCCCTGATTCGCACTATCGTTGCCGCTGTCACCATGGCAGTATTTTGTGCAGCACCAGTCCTCGCGCAGCAGCAAGTCCTCAAAGTCACCACCATTCCCGAAGAAGCCGCCACCGAGCAAACACGCAAGTTCGGCCCGCTGACACGTTACCTCGAACGCACGCTCGGCATGAAGGTTGAATTTACGCCGGTGAACGATTACCCCGCTGCCGTGGAAGCCCTGGTCAACAAGCAAGTCGATCTGGTCTGGTTTGGCGGCTTCACGCATGTACAGGCACAACTGCGCTCCGGCGGCAAGATTGTGCCGATCGCGCAACGCGAAGAAGACACGCAATTCCGCTCCGTGTTCATTACCCTTTCCGATTCCGGTATCAAGTCGCTGACCGACCTTAAAGGCAAGCAAGTCAGCTTCGGCTCTCAGTCGAGTACATCTGGCCATCTGATGCCGCGCAGCTTCCTGTTGCAGGCAAAGGTCGATCCCGACAAGGACTTTAAACGTGTCGCTTACTCGGGTGCGCACGACGCCACTATTGCTTCGGTCGTCGGCGGCCGTGTCGATGCAGCCGCGCTCGACATCACTGTTTGGCGCAAATTCGTGGAAGATAAAAAAGTCGACACCGCGAAGGTAAGCGTTTTCTATACTACGCCGCCGTATTTCAACTACAACTGGTCGGTGCATGCCGATATGCCGGCGGCGCTGCGTGAACGCATCGCCAAGGCGCTGCTTGATCTGTCGATGGCCACACCGGAAGGAAAAGAGATTCTGACCCTGAACCGTGCAACCAAATACATCGCAACCAAGCCGGAGAACTATCGCGATCTAGAAACCGCTGGACGCAGCGCGGGCCTCATCAAGTAAATCGCATGCGGATCACAATTGAGGGTCTGTCGGCTCGCCATCGTGCCGCTGCCCCCGGCAGCGCGGCGGCCCTCAAACCGGTAACGCTAAAGATCGCGCCTGGCGAACAAATCGCCGTGATCGGACCGTCGGGTGCGGGCAAGACCACGCTGCTGCATGCACTCGCGTGTGCGTTAAAACCAGTCGCCGGAAAATTGGAATTGGACGGCACCGACCCATGGCAACTGTCCGTTGCAAGGCTGCAAAAACTGCGCGGACGGCTGTTTCTCGCACCGCAATCGCCGCCGCTGCCGCCCCGCCAACGTGTCATCACGGCGGTTCTGGCCGCGCGGCTGCCGAGGCAGTCCCTTGCAGCCAGCGTCCGTTCGCTGATTTATCCGACGCATATCGCAGAGGCTGAAGCGGCGCTCGCGCGGTTTGACCTCGCGAACAAACTGTGGGATCGCGTTGACCGGCTGTCCGGCGGCGAACGCCAGCGCGTCGGGCTCGCGCGGGCATTGGTGTCATCAGCGTCGCTTTGGCTGATCGATGAACCACTGTCATCGCTTGATCCGTCACGTGCAGCGCTGGCCATCGAAAGCCTCACGCAATCCGCGCGGGAGCAGCGTGCGACCCTGATCACGACACTGCATCAGGTGGATGTGGCAACCCGCTTCGCGCGCGTGATCGGC
>JBEBHE010000013.1:0-29141 GCA_040081205.1 Burkholderiales bacterium
GTCGATGAACACCGTGCTGTTTAAAAAAATGCCGTATGACCCCGTGCGTGATCTTCAGCCGATCACGCTTGTCGGCACCACACCGCCGGTGCTGCTGGCGCATCCCTCGTTACCCGCGAAAACGGTGAAGGAATTGGTGGCACTCGCGCGGGCAAAGCCGGGCGCGTTGAGTTATGCCTCGATCGGCAACGGCACGCCGCAGCATTTCGCCGGCGAGTTGATGAAAACCACTTTTGGTATCGACATGGTTCATGTGCCGTATAAAGGCGCGGCGCCGGCATTGATTGATCTGCTGGGCGGACACGTGCCGATCGGGTTGACGGCACCGACCACCGCGATTCCGCACATCAAGTCTGGCAGGCTGCGCGTGTTGGCGGTAACGTCAGCGCAACGCTCGGGTGCGATGCCTGATGTGCCGACGATAGCCGAGTCGGGCGCGCCCGGATTCGACATCGTGCAGTGGTACGCCATTTGGGTGGCCGCGAAAACGCCCAAAGAAATCGTCGACAAGCTTCACAGTGATTTGGTCAGCATTATTCAATCGCCGGACTACAAGCAACGCCAACTCGAAGCGGGTACTGATATCGTCGGATCGAGCGCGGAAGCGTTGAGTAGTCGCCAGAAGATCGATATCGAAAAGTACCGCAAAATCGCAGCGGCGGCGGGCATCAAGCCGGAGTGACGCCGTTAGTTAACCATCTGAATCCAGGGAACACACCATCATGGACACGCATGACACCCATCACGAGCATCAACACGACGGCAAACGGGTAGAGGATTTTCGCCTTATCACCGGCACTGGCAAATTTGCCGCCGACTGGAATGCGCCGGGGCAACTGTATGGCTACTTCCTGCGCTCGGATCATGCGCATGCCGAGATCGCGTCGCTGAACACGGCGCCGGCGCTGGCCCATCCCGGTGTCACACAGGTGCTTACGGGCGAAGATGCTGTGCGCGCCGGCTACGTTCGGGTGGCGCATGTGTTGACCTTTCCCGGGCGCAACGGCATGAAAGCGCACGCGCTGGATCGGCCGGTGCTCGCGCATGGCAAAGTGCGTTTCGTCGGCGAGGCGATCGCGCTGGTGGTGGCGGAAAGCGCTGCTGCGGCAGCCGAAGCCGCTGAACTGATCGAGATCGAATACAAAGCACTGCAACCCATCGTCAACCCGGAAGACGCCCTCGCGTCCGGCGCGCCGCAACTGGACGCTGCTGTGCCGGGCAATCTGGTTTTTGAGACGGAAACCGGCGACGAAGCAGCCACGACTACTGCGATCAAAGGCGCCGCGCACGTTACGCGGCTCAAGGTCGAATGCACGCGCGTCACCCCCAGCCCGATGGAGCCGCGTGCCTGTTCGGTTGCCTACAGTGCGGCCAGCGGCGAGTACACCTTCAACGTTTGCATGCAGGGCGTGACCACCTTGCGCAAGATGATGTCGTCTTACACCAATGTGGCGGAAGACAAACTGATATTCGAAACGCGCGATGTGGGCGGCGGCTTTGGCCAGCGCACGCCGGCGTATCCCGAGTACGTGGCGCTGATGCTCGCGGCCAAAGCCTCGGGCAAGACGGTCAAATGGGTTTCAACGCGCGTCGAAGCGTTTCTCACGGACAACCACGGGCGCGGCAATATCATCGACGGCCAGTTGGCGATGGATCGCGACGGGAAATTTCTGGCAATGCGGCTCGATTGGATCAACGACATGGGCGCGTATCTCGCGCCGGGGGCGATGGGGCATATCCGCAACACCACCACCTGCATGACGGGCGTGTACGCCATTCCCGCGTTGTATGCCACGTTCCGCGTGCCGCTCACCAACACTACGCCGGTGGGCTCGTACCGCGGCGCAGGACGTCCGGACATTGCCTACGCGGTTGAACGCCTCGTCGATCAGGCAGCAGTCGACCTCAAGCTCGATGCGGCGGAGATACGGCGGCGCAATTTCATTCAGCCGGCGGCATTCCCCTACAAAACACCGACTGGATCCACCTATGAGAATGCCGATCTGCCGGGCTTGCTGGATCAAGCGCTGAAACTTGCGGACTGGAAAGGTTTTGCTGCACGCCGCGCGCAGTCAGAGGCCGCAGGCAAATTGCGCGGCATCGGCATTTGCGCGGTGATCGAGGCTTCCGGCGCAGGCAATGCTCCGACAGACGAAATCGAAATTCAACTCGATGCCAGTGGCACTGTCACTGTATTCACCGTGGCCAAAACGCAGGGCCACGGCCACGAAACCACGATGGCGATGATCGTGTCGGCCGCGCTGGGCATACCGATGGAGCAGGTCAAGGTAGTGCAATGCGCGCCGGGCAGCAAGCTGCAGGGCAATCACACCGGCGGCTCGCGTACCATGGTGGGTGCGGGCAGCGTGTGTTATCTCGCGGCGCAGAAGTTGATTGAGGAAGGCAAGTCGCTGGCCGCACTGGAACTGAAACTCGAACCGTCGCAAATTCAATACGTCAAAGGTGAATTCCGCTCAGGCGAATCGCCGCATACCGTCAAGCTGGCCGATTTGGCGAAAACAAAAACGCTGAGCCTCATCGCTGACGGCAAGTTCGGCTCGACCTTTCCGAATGGCTGCCACATTTCCGAAGTCGAGATCGATAAAGAAACCGGCGCGCCGCAAATCGTGTCGTACTGCGCCGTCGATGATTGCGGCGTTGTCATCAACCACGCCATCGTCGAAGGCCAGTTGCACGGCGGCGTGGTGCAGGGCGCAGGCCAGGTGTTCGGCGAACACATCGTTTACGACCAAAAGTCAGGCCAGCCGCTCAGCGCGAGCTTCATGGATTACATCATGCCGCGCGCCGGCTTGCTGCGCGAGTTGCGCGGCGAAGAGCATCCCACTACCAGCAAGATAAGCCCGCTTGGCGTTAAGGGCATGGCCGAGTCCGGCTGTACCGCATCGATACCGTCGCTGGTTAGTGCGGTGCTGGATGCGTTGCGCCCGCTGGGGGTGAAGCATCTGGATATGCCGCTGACGCCGTCGAAGCTTTGGCATGCGATGCAGGGAATGAAGTAAGTAATTGAAAAATATTTTTAAAAACAAATAATTAAGAATAAATAGTTTTTAAATACTTTCTATTAATACAGGTTTGGCATTTTGCCTATTGCGCTACAGATGTGTGGAAGCCTCGAAGTGCGACAGATCCAGCGTAGCAGGCTCTCCCAGCCACGACGCATAAGTGGTGTGATCCTCGATGTTGTTGCCAGTCTGCGCGTGGACCAGGATGTTTAGACCATTACGATTTGCATCGAGCCACGGGACCAGCGCATCGAACTGCGTCGAGTCGAATGCGAGCTGGCAACTCCAGTGCGGATGCGGCCCCACGAGTTTTTGATGAACGCGGCCCATCGCTACACCAAACAGCGATGCGGCGTTTTGGCATAGCTCGCGTGCCTGCTCCGTTGATGTCTCGTCAAAGTAAACATGGGCGTGGTAGTGGGCGTGCAGGTTCTGTGGTCGTTGAATCATCGGCTCACCGTTTATTGTCCCCATCCCCCTCCCTTGAAGGGGGGAATTATATGTGTAACAAACCCAGTTTTTTAGTATCATCTGGCCGTGACAGGCCGGTATCCGATGGGCGCGGCTACTTCTTTGCGCGCTTTTTCGGTTTCTTCTTCGCCAAGTCCGCCCGTTCCTTGGGCGGCATGGCGAGCATGCGCCGCGCTAGTTCTTCTAGCGGCATTTGCGGTGTCGTCTCTTTGGGTGCTCGTACGTTATTCATGGTGGAGCCTCATCATGGATGAAAACAAAGCAATTGAAGTTACGCCCGAAATGCTAAGAGCCGGGAAAAATGAATTGGCTCTCAATTCCGATCCTTGTGAATCAGTTGCTTCGATTTCTTATGCTGACTTGGAGGCGGTGTATACCGCCATGCGTCTTTTAGAACCGGCTGCGCAAGGACATATTCCAACCACTTACGATTCTCATCAGTGTCAAAAGTAATTTTTTGCAGATGCAAGTTAATTTTTTTCAAATCATGTATTGCGTCTTCTAGTTTATCAATGGATGCACGATATATTTTAACTTTGTCGAGTGATAGAGCCTTTGGAAGATTGGAAGAAATACCCTTGGCGATTTCAATGGTGCGCTCTACGTCGTTGTGACCGGCCTTTACCCACTTGCCATCAACCTTGGCTTTCGTTTCGCGGTGGTTATAGCGGAAGTCAAATTCATTAACATAGCGCTGCAAATGTTGCGGGCTAACGTGGTGGAACGTGCCGACAATGCCGCGCTTGAGGATAGAGAAATATCCCTCGACGGTATTGGTGTATGCGTCGCCTCGCACGTATTCACCAGCGCCATGATTGACAACATCATGGCTTTTGAACATCGGCGCAACCAAGCGATATTGGCCTTCGCCATCGGTCATAAGGCGCGTATTGGCGGTATCTCCAATCTGTTGCTTGAGGTAGGGCGCGAGCGTCTTTGCGTTGACGGACGGAAGCGTAGCAGAGCGCACCTTGCCGCCACGTTCCACCAACGAAAACACCATTGTTTTACCAACGCCACCAATATGTTTTTTATCGCGCTTGCTGCGGTGCTTGTTCTTTTCCTTGCCGCCTACATAGGTTTCGTCCGCTTCTATCGTGTTGCCGCCAGCGCTGAACATGCCGCCGGGCGCTTTCATCGCCTCACGGATGCGGTGCGACATGAACCACGCGGTTTGATAGGTCACTCCGAGCATGCGCTCAAGCTGCTTGCTAGAAATACCTTTTTTGCTGGAACCAATCAGTTGCATGGCTTGAAGCCATACGTTCAATTTAACCTTGGAACGCTCAAACACAGTGCCAACAGTTACGGTGAACTGTTCGCGGCAATCCTTGCACTTCCAAAGGCCGACGCGGTGCGCTTCGCCTTCCAGCTTGTAGTGGTCTTTGCTGATGCTGCCGCAATGCGGGCATACCGCGCCATTCGGCCAACGGATATTCTCAAGCCACTGGCGAGCTTTGGCATCGTCTTTGAAATGGGGTTTGTTCAGAATCGCGTCAGCCATGTGAATCTCCTAATATGGCTCTATTCTGAACCCCTTATTTGGGTTTGTCAACCATATAATTCCCCTTGAAGGGGGAGGAGCTTTGTGGGTACTGCGCCGGTCAATCGACTCGCGCGCCCGTTTCCTTGATCAGTTGTCCCCATTTTGCATTCTCCAGCTTGATATAGTCGGCGAACTGCGTCGGCGTGCCGGTGACGATGTCGGCGCCCAGCGCTGCGATGCGTTCGCGTGCGTCCGCTGTGCCCATGATTCTCACGATTTCGGTGTTAAGCCGTGCGACAACATCTTTCGGCATCGCCGCGGGCCCCAGCACGCCCCACCATGTCGTCAATTCGATGCCGGGAAAGCCGGATTCGGCGAGCGTCGGCGTATCGGGTGCGGAGGGCGAACGCTGCGCGCTGGCCACGGCCAGCATGCGCACTCTTCCAGCTCGGGCGAAACTCTGCGTCGAGAGCACGGAGGTGAATATGAGCGCCACCTGACCCGCCACGAGATCGCTGAAACCCTGCACCGCGCCTTTGTAGGGAACGTGTGCGAGATCAATTTTCATCATCTTCTTGAACAACTCGACGCCCAGATGTCCCGCGCTGCCGGCGCCGGTGGATGCGTAGTTGAGCTGACCGGGTCTGGATCTCGCGAGGGCGACCAGTTCTTTTACCGAGCGCACGGGCAGCGTAGGATGGATCGCAATGACATGCGGTGACGCAACCACCAGCGTGATCGGCGCGAAATCCCGTACCGCGTCGTAACCCACTTTGGTCAGGCTGGGGCTGATGCTGAGATTGCCGGTTTGTCCGATGACCAGCGTGTGGCCGTCCGGTGGCGCTTTGGCGGCGAGGTCGAGTCCCAGCGTCCCGTTTGCACCGCCACGATTATCGACGACGACCTGCTGCCCGAAGGTCTCGCCGAGCTTGATCGCAATATAGCGCCCGGCGATGTCGGTGGCGCCGCCCGGCGGAAACGGCACAATGATGCGCATCGGTTTTACCGGAAAATTCTGTGCGGCAACAGCACCTGCAACGCTCGCGAGCGTGCCTGCGAATAACGCGACTACGGTGCCTTTCGAGACGTTTATCATGTGCTCCTCCTCAGGATTGATTGTTTTCCGCTTCTCGACTTGGCGTCTAGTTTACAGGCGTTTACCGTTATGGCTAGTCGCTGCAGAATGATAGTAAAGTACAATTCATGGACGCTGAGCCGTCACAACATTTGAAAATAGCGGGTTACTCATTGATGCCTGATCATTTTAATACGCACGCGTGCATGGCTGTCGCCGCTGCGATCATAATGGCTACCAGCAGTGGCATAGCGTTTGCGCAAAGTGTCCCGGCGAATTACCCCATTAAACCGATACGCATGGTGGTTCCGTTTGCACCAGGGGGAGGCACGGACGTGATTGCGCGGCACTTGGCGGCGCGCATGTCTGAATCGCTCAAGCGGCAGATCGTCGTGGACAATCGCGCGGGGGCCAACGGCATCGTGGGGACTGAAAACGTCGCGCATGCGCCTGCCGATGGTTATACGCTGCTGTTCGTGTCGAGCCCGCACTCGGTTAACCCCAGTTTGTATGCGAAGCTGCCCTACGACACCGTGCGGGATTTTGCGCCGGTTTCGATGGCAGCGACATCGCCTTACGTTTTGGTCGTGCACGGGTCACTACCGGCACGCAATATCAAGGAACTGATAGCGCTGGCAAAGGCGCGGCCGGGACAAATCGACTACGCCTCAGGAGGCTCGGGCAGCTCGGCGCATTTAGCCGCGGAGTTATTCAACCAGATGGCGGGCATCAAGCTGCGCGAGATTCCCTACAAGGGTGCGGGTCCGGCACTGACAGCCGTGCTGGCGGGGCAGGTGGCGCTGGTATTTGGCAACGCGCTGACGGTGAAGCCGCATATGCAAAGCGGGCGGCTGCGGGCATTGGGTATTGCCAGCCCCAAGCGTTCTGCATCTGCACTTGAAATACCCACGATCGCGGAAGCCGGCGTGCCGGGTTACAGCGCAGATGCCGTGCTGGGGTTGCTGGCGCCCGCGCGCACACCGCGACCGGTAGTCGAATTGCTGAATGCCGAGGTGCACAAAGCAATGCGCTCGGCGGATATGATGGATGCCATGAAGAACGTGGGCGTGGAAGTTGCCTTGAGCACACCCGAAGAATTCGGCCAGCTTATCGAATCTGAAATCCAGCGCTGGGGTAAAGTCGTGCGTGCGCTGAATCTGAAAGTGGAGTAGGAATCACAACGCCAGCGCTTCGCGCAGCACGCTACCGTCTATGAGTTTCGACAATTCGCCGCGTGTGCGGGGCGCGCGCCCGGTTTCCTTGGCCACCCAAATATCCGCCGGCAGCAGAACGTCCAGTAGATCCGGAGACAACGTGCCCGGATAGTTGAGGTAGGGCCAGGAATTCCTGACGCTTTCGATATCCAGCTCCGCCGCTTGCGCGACCAGCAAACTTGCTTCCTGCGGATCGCGCTGCAATTGTTCCGTGGCGACGATAAGCGCGCGAACAAAGGCAACAATCTTTTGCCGTATCACCGGATCATCGAGCTTGGCTTGCGTGGTACACAAGTTGAATAATTCGCGATAGACCGCGGGATCGCAGAACTCGATGGCGTCAGGTCCGATGGCAAGTTTTGCTTTCTGCGACTGTGGCTCCCAAACCGCTACTGCGTCAATGTCTCCGTTGCGTAGTGCGTGAGGCATCAAACTCAGCGGCGCTTGGGTCTTGGCCATGAAAGGTACTGCGGTTACGTCCTGCTCACTGAGGCCAACGGTGCGCAGCATCCGGTCCAAAAAATACGCACCAGACGACTTGGGCATCGTTCCAATTCTTTTCCCGCGCAAATCCGCAAGTCGCGCGATGCCTGCCGAGCGGCGGCAAACGATGCGATACGGGCATTCGGCCAGCGTGAAGATCATGCGCAGATCCGGATTCGCGAACGAACTGCGCAGCACTTGTGTTTCTGAATTTGCCGCAATGTCAGATTGTCCGGCTGCGTCCAGGCTAGGCAGGTCACTGGCTTTTCCCCAAAGACTCATTACGCCACCGTGCTCGATGACGGTTTTGCCTGCGTAAACCTTGTGGGCGGCCAACAACACCGGCGCCATTTCCAGAAGTGACAGGTTTCCGTAGATGCGCAACGTGTCCTTAAAGCCGGGTTTCATCAATCGGCAATCCCAACTGATGTCTGCCCACCAACTCGTAATACGCGAGACGGCCCTGCACGTGCTGCGTGATGACGTGGATGTCCTGGAAGTGGCGCTGAATCAGATTGCCCTCAAAAGCGGCGGTCGCACCGCAAGCGGTGTAGATGCTCTCGACGATCTGCGCGGCAAGTCTTATCGCATGTGTGCCTGCGAGGCGCACGCCCAAGCGCCGCTCCAGGGTCAATGCGCCCGTTTGATTGACCTCGTTCCAGATATCCCACACCGCTTCCATCAGAAAGGCGCGGCCGGAACGTAGCGACGCTTCTGCCTGACCGACAGCAAACTGGCTGATCGGCTGGTCGCGCAACTGGCCTGTCATGTAACGCGGTGTTTTGGCGCCCGCGAGTTCACCGAATGCATCGAGGCAACTGCGCGCCACGCCGAGCGCCACCATACCGTCGCCGGCAGCAAAGGACAACGTGAGCGGAATCAGGTAGCGCGCGCCGCCGCTGACCTGCGGCACGTCGTTACCGGTAATGACGCTGCGTGCTTCGGGCACGAAGACATCCTTGACCTCGAACGTATGGGTGCCGGTGCCGCGCATACCGCGCGTGTGCCAGGTGTCGAACAACTCGGCTTCTGCTTTCGGCACCATGAGATAACGGGCTTCCGGTTTGCCGTTGCGTTGCCGCACTTCGCCGTTCTCGATGATTTGCGCATGCGGCGCCAGCCACGAGGCATGCCGGCAGCCGGTGCTGAAGCCCTGGCGGCCGGTGACGCGGAAGCCGCCCGGCACTACGACGGCCTGAGCTGTCGGCGCCGGGGTGTTTGCCACCACGCTGCGCGGGAGGGTGGTCCAGACCTCGCGCGCAGCATCCTTTTGCATGCGCGCAGCGAAGGTGCCGAAAGTCGCGCCCTGATTCACAGCCCAGGCCGTGCTGGCGTCGGCTTTGCCGAGTTCTTCGATCATTTGCACATAGATCGGAAAATCGATTTCGCTGCCGCCGACGTCGCGTGGCACCGCCGTCAGAAAAAGCCCGGCATCGGCTATCGCTTCGAACAGCGGGCGCGGCAGCTCGCGCGCCGATTCGATCTCGTCCGCGCTCGCACGAATCAGGGGCGCGAGTTGACGTGCGGCTTCAATCGGGCAGGACGTTGCAGTGGGTAGTGTTGGGGCGTTCATGGGGCGATACTCGGTGCGTAGCGGACAGTGAGTGGATAGTGGTTTCCCAAGTGTCCCGAATCACCGGGCCGTAGTCAATCGACGCTGCGTCAACAGATTCGCTAACGACTATTTGCCGCATAATGTCGTTTTATGAGTACAGGAGCGCACATGCGCAGAACGACAGCGGGCGTGACTAAGCGTCTGGCAGGGTGGCGATAGATGGCGATGCGGGAGCATTACGACGTCCTCGTCATCGGCAGCGGCCCGGGGGGAGAGGGTGCCGCGATGACGGCATCGAAGGGTGGCCGGCGGGTCGCGGTGATCGACCAGGATGCGGAAGTGGGCGGGTCGTGCACACATCGTGGAACAATTCCGAGCAAGGCGCTGCGCCACGCTATTCAACAGTTGGCTGGTGACGACGGCGCGGCCGATCCGGATTACGGTGAACTGATACGCAAAGCGGAAGGGGTGATTCGCAGCCAGGTTCAGTTACGCAGCGGTTTCTACGAGCGCAACCGCGTGGACATGATCGGTGGCCGCGCCACGTTGATCGATGCGCAATGCGTTGAGGTCGCTGTAGCCAACGGCGCACGGCACCGCTGCCGCGCCGATAAAATCATTGTCGCGACGGGGTCGCGTCCGTACCGGCCCGCGGATGTTGATTTTTCACATCCGCGTATCGTCGACAGCGACACCGTGCTGCGATTGAAGCAGACACCGCGCAGCATCACGATCTACGGCGCAGGGGTTATCGGCTGCGAGTATGCGTCGATTTTCCGCGGCCTGCGCATTAAGGTAAACCTGATCAATAACCGCGACAAGCTGCTTGCCTTTCTCGACGACGAAATCATCGACGCACTCGCCTATCACCTGCGCGAGCGCGGCGTGCTGATCCGCCATAGCGAGGAGTACGAGCGTGTTGAGGCCGACGATAGCGGCGTGCGCGTGCATCTGAAGTCGAACAAGGTTATCCAGAGCGACGTGCTGTTGTGGGCGCAGGGGCGTACCGGCAACTCGGATGGCATCGGGCTCGAAGCCATCGGTGTCCAGTGCAATGAGCGTGGCTCGATCATGGTCAATGCGTTCTACCAGACCGCGCAGCCGCACATCTACGCGGTCGGCGATGTAGTGGGCAACCCCAGTCTCGCCAGCGCAGCGTACGATCAGGGCCGCTTTGCGGCCTCGCATGCGTTGACCGGCGTGTGCGAGCAGCAGTTGGTAGAGGATATTCCCACGGGCATCTACACCTCGCCGGAAATCAGCTCGCTGGGTGCGACTGAACGTGAACTGACTGCGCGCAAGGTGCCGTACGAGGTGGGGCACGCGTTCTTCCGTCATCGCGCGCGCGCAGATCACCGGCCGCACTACCGGCATGCTGAAAATATTGTTTCACCGCGAGACGCTGCGCATTCTGGGCATACACTGCTTTGGCAGTCAGGCGTCCGAGATCATTCACATCGGCCAGGCGATCATGACGCAACCGGGTGACGCCAACACGCTGATGTATTTCATCAACACCACGTTCAACTATCCGACCATGGCGGAGGCGTACCGGGTGGCGGCACTCAACGGTTTGAACCGGGTGCGGTGACGCGAAGGGTCGCGCCGTGCGGTGGCCAGCCACCATTGCTGCACGAAGCACGGGTGTATATGAACAACGAGACGGTCATTGTATAAAAAGCAAAATAAAATCATGGATAACGCACGGAATAGTAGTTCCCCGATCAGGCCACTACAGTCGATTGAGGAAGTGGATGCCGGATTAGGCGCGGCCGGATACATTGCCAGCCGCCCGATATCGACCGCCATCTACCTCGCGCACCATTTGCAAAAGCCGATTCTGGTGGAGGGGCCGGCCGGTGTCGGTAAGACCGAGCTTGCGAAGTCGGTAGCGGCTTGGCTGAAACTGCCGCTGATCCGCATGCAGTGCTACGAAGGACTCGATGAATCCAAGGCGCTGTATGAGTGGAAGTACGGCAAGCAGTTGCTGTACACGCAAATTCTCAAGGACAAGGTTGGCTCCGTGATCGGTGAATCGGACAACCTCGCTGTCGCGCTCGATAAGCTGCATGCCTTTGGCGACATTTTTTTCTCGCGTAATTTTCTGGAGCCGCGTCCGCTGCTGCGCGCGCTGGAACAGCCTGGCGGTGCGGTGTTGCTGATCGACGAAATCGACAAGTCGGATCAGGAGTTCGAGGCCTTTCTGCTCGAAATTCTGTCGGACTACCAGGTTACCGTGCCGGAAATCGGCTGTGTCACCGCGCTGGTACCGCCCATCGTGCTGCTTACTTCGAACTCTACGCGCGATCTGGGTGATGCCCTGAAACGGCGTTGCCTGCATCTGCACATTGGTTTTCCCGACGAGAAACTCGAAGCGCGCATTATCGCGTCGCGTGTGCCAGATATCGACGTCCGGCTGTTGAAGCAACTGGTGAGCTTTGTGCAGCAGTTGCGCGCGCTCGATCTCAAAAAGCTGCCTTCCGTCAGCGAGACCATCGATTGGGCCAAAGTGATGGTGCTGATGCATATCGCCGTACTGGAAACCGCTGTCGTGCGCGACACCCTTAATGTGTTGCTTAAATTCGAGGCTGACATCGAGGCCGCGGAAAAACACATTTCCAGTTTGACGCACAAGGCGCAGCGCGAGGCCGGGATCGCCTGATGCCTGGCGTTGTGGAAGCGCCTGCGGGAGTGCCGCTCACATCCGCGAGTGAGCCGCTGCGCCGTTTTTTGCAGGCGGCGCGCGGTGCGGGATTGCGTGTGTCGGCAGCCGAGGGCATCGACGCGGTACGCGCGCTGGACGTGGTCGGCTATTCTGATCGCGCGGTGCTGAAGGACACGCTGGGACTGGTGCTCGCCAAAACGCCGGACGAGAAAGCGTTGTATCACGAGGCGTTTGATCTTTACTTTAAGCATGAAGCGCTCTCCGCTGACAAAGACGGTGAAAATGCGCCCGGCGGCGACGTAAATAGCCCGCCGCAAGGCAGTGGCAATGCGCTCAGCCAGTTGTTGACTGAAGACGATCGCGCTGGACTTGCGACGGCGATGGAGGCAGCGGGGCGCGAGTCCGGCATCGAGAACATCCGCTTTTTTACGCAGAAGAATCTCTACACACGCCGGATACTGGTGCACATGGGGCTGCACGCCGTTGAGGACGAAGTGGAAGCGCTGCGCACGGGTGAGACGCAACTGGGCATGGACCGCGCAGCGCTGCTGGAAAGCCGGGTCGCGCGCCTGCGCGATACCGTGCGCGATTTTGTTGAGCGCAATATGCTGCTGTTTGCACGCGGCGAGAACGAGCAGTACCGGGAAGCGTTGCTGAAATCCGCGCGTCTGTCGAACCTCGAGCGCCGCGACATGGAGCGCCTGCGCGTGCTGGTGCGGCAGATGGCGAAAAAACTGGCGGCGCGTTACGCGAAGACGCGCCGCCGCCGACTGCGCGGCCATCTGGATGTCCGCCTCACCCTGCGTAAAAACATGGGTTGGGGCGGCATTCCGTTTGTTACGGTGTGGAAGCAGAAGCGTATCGAGAAACCGCGTGTGATGGTGCTGTGCGACGTGTCCGGTTCGGTCGCTGCAATGTCACAGTTTTTGCTGATGTTTCTGTATGCGTTGAACGAGGCGCTGTCGGATATCCGCGCCTTTGCCTATTCAGGCTCATTGATCGAGGTGAGCGACATCCTTGAAAAGGAGCCGGTCGAGCAGGCTATCCATAGGATTATGGATGTCATCGGTTTTGGTTCTTCTAACTACGGTAATGCGCTGGCTGATTTCGAGGACGGCTGGATGGAATTCGTTACCAATAAAACCACGGTGATTATTCTGGGGGATGCGCGCGGCAATCATAACGATCCGCGTATCGACATTTTGGCGCGGCTCTCACAACGCTCACGCCGCATCATCTGGCTCAACCCGGAATACCGTACTATGTGGGGGACGGGTGATTCGGACATGCGTCGCTATGCGCCGTTTTGCAATGTGGTGACCGAGTGCAGCACGCTGCGGCATCTGGAGCGCGCGATCAGCGACGTTCTGGAAGGGGCGAACTGACGGACTGTGCTTTGGATAACAAACCAGGTGACGACCGCCAGAACCCGTTACTATGGCAAAGTGGTAATAAAACAATGATCGCAACACGACTGCGGTCGCTGGCCGGCACAGTCTGGAGAAACGCATGAATAAACTGCTGCGCAATGCCGGCTTCGTTTTGTTTACTTCGCTCGCTGCAATCTTCGCCCCACTTGCATGGAGTCAGCTGGTTCCCGGCAACGCCTACCCGAGCAGGCCGATACGCATACTGGTGGGATTCTCG
The DNA here is from genome assembly GCA_040081205.1 of Burkholderiales bacterium. Taxonomy (GTDB): domain Bacteria; phylum Pseudomonadota; class Gammaproteobacteria; order Burkholderiales; family SG8-41; genus UBA5216. Next base: position 13,620 of record JBEBHE010000013.1, read on the forward strand.
CCGGGCAGCACTACCGACATCATGGCGCGTCTGGTAGCACAGAAAATGAACGAAACCTGGGGGCAGCCGGTGGTGGTGGATAACCGGGCCAGCGGCGGCGGCATTCTGGCATCCAGCTTTGTAGCATCCGCTAATCCGGACGGTCACACGCTGCTGTCGGTGTCTGCGGGTCACGCGGTAAGTGCGGCGCTTTACAGCAAGCTGCCTTACGACACGCTGCGCGACTTCGCGGGGATCAGCCTCATTGCCACCGTGCCCAGTATTCTGGTGGTGGCGCCCAGCAGTGGTGTGAAATCGGTGAAGGATCTCGTTACGTTGGCACGGTCGAAGCCGGGCGCCTTCAATTACTCCTCGCCCGGTATCGGTAGCGCCAATCACTTGGCGGGCGAGTTGTTCAAGAGCCTCGCGAAGATCGATGTCACGCACGTGCCATTCAAGGGCATACCCGAAGCACTGACTGCTCCGCTGCAGGGCAGCGTGCTGTTTAACCTGTCACCCATCGTCAACGTGATGCCGCTGGCGAAGAGCGGCAAGCTTACGGCGCTCGCCACCTCCACCGGCAAGCGCGCTGCCGGCATGCCGGAATTGCCTACGATAGCTGAGGCCGGTGTCCCTGGCTACGTTTTCGATCCCTGGTTCGGGATGCTGACTACCGCGAAGACACCCCGCGCGGTCATGACCAGCCTGAACCGCGAAGTGCTGCGCACACTGGAGTTGCCTGACGTGAAGACGCGCCTGCTCGCGCTGGGTGCCGAACCCACGCCCACAACGCCGGCGCAATTCGATGCGCACATCAAGGCGGAAGTGTCGAAGTTCACGAAGATCGTGAAGGACGGCAATATCCGCGTTGATTAGCCGGGCAGCGGCTGGCCACAAATCGTAATGAGTCAGCAAGTGTCGCCGGAAGGAACATGAAGGCCCCTCCAAAATCCAGCAGTGGCATCGAATCACCCTATGCGTGGACGCGCCTTTTCGTCTCGCTGCTGTTGATGACCATCGGCGGTTCCGGCGTTTACGCCGTTACCGTCGCCCTGCCGCGCATCCAGGCTGAGTTCGGTGTCGCGCGCGGAGACGCTTCGCTGCCGTACACCATGGCGATGATCGGCTTCGGGCTGGGCGGCGTTTTCATGGGACGGCTCGCCGACCGCTTTGGCGTCATCGTGCCCTTGCTCATCGGTGCCGTCGGGCTGGGTAGCGGATTCATCGTTGCCGGTGCCGCAGACAGTCTGTGGCAGTTCAGCGCCGCGCAGGGGCTACTGATGGGATTTCTCGGCAGCGCGGCCACCTTCGCGCCGCTTGCGGCAGATACCTCTAAGTGGTTTAACCGCAACCGCGGCATTGCGATCGCCATTTGCATGAGCGGCAACTATCTTGCCGGAGCGGTGTGGGCGCAGGTGCTGCGCTACTTCTTCGATTCCGCGGGCTGGCGCGAAACCTATTTCGGCATGGGCGTGTTCTGCCTGGCCGCGATGGTGCCGCTCGCGTTCGTATTGCGCCGTCCGATCCCGGCACAACCTGACGCCGCGCCTCCCGCGGCCGCTGCAACCGCCGTTCATTACAGCCTGCCGCGCGTTGATCGCGCGCGTCCGCTGGGTTTCTCTCCCGCAATGTTGCAGAGCTTGCTGTGTGTTGCCGGCGTGGCGTGCTGCCTTGCGATGTCGATGCCGCAGGTGCATATCGTTGCCTATTGCGGCGATCTCGGTTTCGGCGCGGCGCGCGGCGCGGAGATGCTGTCGCTGATGATGGCGATGGGTATCGTCAGCCGTCTGGTCTCCGGATGGATTTCCGATCACGTCGGTGGACTGAAAACGCTGTTGCTGGGCTCCGTGCTGCAGGGTGTGGCGCTGCTGATGTTTTTGTTTGTGGATGGACTTCCTTCGTTGTACCTCGTCGCCGGCATGTTCGGGCTGTTTCAGGGCGGCATCGTGCCGAGCTATGCACTCATCGTGCGCGAATATTTTTCGCCTGCGGAAGCCGGTGCGCGCGTTGGCACGGTGTTGATGTGTACTTTGCTGGGCATGGCGCTGGGCGGGTGGATGTGCGGCGCGATTTTCGACCTCACCGGTTCATACCGCGCCGCGTTTCTCAATGGCACGGCGTGGAATCTGCTCAATGTTGGCATCGTCGTGTTTTTGCTGTGGCGCGCGCGCAATGGCGGTCTGCCTTCGGTTGTTGTGCGCCCGTCTTAAATGGAATAAGGTCTTATCCGGACGAAAATGGAGGCGGATATGAACGAGCAAAAAATGGATCGGCGCGCACTGCTCAAAGCGGCATCGGCGCTGGCGGTGACGGGCGTGGCGTCGAGCATGGGCTGTGCGCAAACGGGGGGCGGTAGCGGAAACGCCGGCGCGGGGTCGTTGCCTGCGCGCGGCGAATTTGTTATTCGCGGCGCCAGCATTTTGACGATGGATGCCGCCGTCGGCGATTTCGCGCGTGGTGATGTGCATGTGCGCAATGGCATTATCGTCGCGGTGGCAAAAGAAATTGCCGCGCCTGCTGCCACCATGATCGACGCCGGCAGCATGATTTGCATGCCTGGTTTTGTCGAAACGCACTGGCATTTGTGGACCAGCCTGTTACGTCCGATGATGAGCACCGATGATCCCAAGCGCGGCTATTTCCCGGTGAGTAACGGTCTGGGCCGTCACTTCGTGCCGCTCGATCATTACCGCAGCGTGCGCCTGGGGCTGGCCGAGGCGTTGAGCGCGGGCGCGACAACGGTTCATAACTGGGCGCACAACATTGCGTCGCCCGATCATGCGGATGCGGAATTGCGCGCGATGCGTAGTGTGGGGTTGCGTGGCCGTTTTTCCTATGGTCCGGCGCAGGGTTCTCCCAACGATCAGCCGATGGACCTCGCGGGCCTGGCCAAAATCAAACAGCAGTGGATGCCCAATGACGGCATGCTGACGCTGGGCATCAGCTCGCGCAACGTGGGTGATTCCACGAACCTTCTGCGCGGTAATATTTCGGTTGAAACGGCGCGCAAGGATTGGGATGGCGCGCGCGCGCTGGGCTTGCCGATTACCATGCACACATCGGGTCCGAGCCCGATCATGCTGCTGGAAAAAGCCGGGCTGCTGGGGCCGGATGTGCAGCTCGTGCATCCGCTGCTGACCACGCCCGAAGATCGCAAAATACTCAAGGCGCGCGGGGTGAGCTACAGCATGTCGCCGGTCGGTGAATCGCAGCGCCCGGCGAGCGCTGGCGTCATCCAGTTAGCGGAGTTGCTGGAAGCTGGCGTGAAAGTGAGCATGTCGATAGATCTGACGGGCACCTACAACGTTGATTTTTTTCAGTCCATGCGTTTTCTGTACAGTCTGCATCGGCATCGCGTCGGCAGTCGCGTGCCGTTGACAGCGAAGCGGCTGGTGCAACTGGCGACGCTCGACGGCGCGGTTGATCTGGGTATTGCAAATCGCACCGGCTCGATTACGCCGGGCAAACGCGCCGACATGATTCTGGTGCGTACGAGCGATATCAACATGGCGCTGCTGAACGATCCGTATGAGGCCTTGGTGAATTTCGCGCAGCCGCGTAATGTCGATACTGTCATTGCCGACGGACGCATCCTGCAGCGTGGCGGGCGCTTCACTGCGCTGGATTACGCGGAGGTATTGCGGGAGGCGAAGGAAGCCGGCGTGGCGTTGCGTGCCCGTGCAGGGCAAGGCTGACCGCGCTAACGTACAGAGACTTTCGCGAATAAACATAAAAACATAAGGAAAGCCCATGCGTCATCTGAACGTTATCGTGGTGTTCGCGGCTGTGGTTGCAACTTATCCTTTGGCCGGTGCCCAGGCCCAGACCGCAGGCAGCTATCCCACGCGCGCCTTACGCATTGTGGTGCCGCTGGCGGCGGGCGGGAATCTCGATGTGGTGGCGCGCGCGGTGGCGCAGCAGCTCGGTGAAAATCTGGGCCAGCAGGTGATAGTCGAGAATCGTCCCGGCTCCAGCAGTCTGGTGGGAACGCAACTCGTGGCGAAATCCGCGGCGGACGGCTACACGCTGCTGGCGATTGCGAATACCTTCGTCACCGTGCCGCTGGTAGTGCTGAACCCCGGCTACGATCCGCTGAAAGATTTTGCCGCGATCTCACTCACGTGTCTGGTGCCGCAGGCGCTGGTGGTGAATCCGGCGTTGCCGGTGCGCTCGGTGAAGGAACTGATTGCGCTGGGTAGATCCCAGCCCGGCGCATTGTCGTACGCGTCGTCAGGTGCTGGCGGCATCGGCTATTTTGCTTCGACGCTTTTCAACAGCCAGGCCGGTGTGAAGATGCTGCACGTGCCGTATAAAGGCAATTCGCAGGCGATCATCGATGTCATCGGCGGGCAGGTGGCGATGATGTTCGATCAGGTGAGCACGTCGGTGCCCTATATCAAAGCGGGCAAGCTGCGCGCGCTGGGTGTCTCCAGTCTTAAGCGCTCGCCGCTGCTGCCGGATTTGCCGACCATCGATGAGTCGGGTTTGTCTGGCTACGAAAGCATTACGTTCAACGGGCTGGTGGCGCCGGCGGCAACGCCGCGTGCGATTCTGAATCGCCTGCATGAAGAAACCGCCAAGGTGGTACGCCACGCGGAGTTGCGCAAGCGTTATCTCGATCGCGGCGTCGAGCTGGTGGCGAGCGTATCGCCGGAGGCATTTGCTGCCTACATGAAAGCCGAGATTGAAAAAACCGGCAAGCTCGCACGTGAGGCCGGTATCAAGCCGGAATAGTCATGCCGCGTAACCATTGGATTTTTTGGCATGAGGATGTCAGCGGTGTTTGTGTACGGATTGATCGGAATGATAGCAATTACGCTGCTGGCGCCGACCACGCGCGCAGGCCAACTCTGCTATATTGAATCCAACTCTTTCTGAAGGGCAAATCATGAGAATAATGTCAGATATCGCGGCCACGGTTGTCGCAATGTTTAGCGTGGCGCACGCGACAGCGGTAATGGCGCAATCCGCCGCTGATTATCCAACCAGACCGGTCCGCATGATCGTGCCGTTTCCGCCGGGCGGCAGCAACGACATCATGGGGCGCTATTTCGCGCAATATCTTTCTGAGCGTGTGGGCCGCTCGGTGGTACTGGATAATCGTCCCGGCGCTGACGGCATTATCGGTACCGAAATCGTGTCACGTGCGGCGCCCGATGGTTACACCCTGCTGGTGGCATCGGCGGCGCATGCGGTTAACGGCGGTACGCGCAAGCTGCCGTTCGATCCGCTTAATTCATTTGAATGGGCAGGAACGCTGGGGTTGGGGCCGAGTGTACTGTCGGTCAATGCGGCGGTGCCAGCCAGCTCGGTGAAGGAATTGATTGCACACGGCAAGGCCAATCCGGGCAAACTGGTGCTATCGACCTCGGGCGGATATGCGCAATTCAGCGCAGAACTTTTTCACCACATGTCGGGCATGAAGCTGATCGTGGTGGTTTACAAGGGCGGATTTCCGGCGCTGATCGATGCGATGGCAGGGCAGGCGCAAATCAATATGGGTTCGCTGATCCAGACCATTCCACATTTGAAGGGCGGCAAAATCAAAGCGCTTGCTACCACCGGCGCCAAGCGTTCATCGCCGACGCCTGATCTGCCGACCATCGCTGAAGCTGGTGTGCCGGGTTACGAGGCAAACAATTGGTGGGCGGTTGCAGCACCCGCCGGCACATCGGTCGTCATTATCAACAAGCTCAATGCGGAAATCGCGCGTTACTCGAAATTACCGGAAACGCTGAAGCGCTACGAGGCCGAAGGGGTGGATGCCGATATTCGCACAACCGGCGAGGTGCGAAAAATGCTGCCGGTCGAAATGGCGAAGTGGGCCAATGTGGCGAAGGTGGCAAACATCAAAACACAATAATGTTTAAAAACAAATGCTTAATATTGGATGATGTATATGTAGAGTAAATAAAGGTGCTTAGTTGCGGCTGATATATATCGCGCGCAGGCGTATTGTTGCAGTTAGTGCCTTGTCCAAATCATGTCGTTTCGGCGTGTGCGATCAGGCTTCAAAAGGGGGGCGTTATGACAGAACGTTTGCAAGGGTTTCAAAACGTATCTAACGGTATTACCTGGGTAGTGCCGCTGAATAAGATATTGTTTTATGCGAAAACGCTGGGTTGCTGCATTGTGGCTGCCGCCGCGATGGTTGTGGTGAATGCGAACGCGACTATGACTACCAAGAAGGATGCTGGTGCGGCGCCCAAGAATGCGCCCAGTGCGCCCGCCAGTGATGCGCCCAAGAAAAAAGATGTCGTTAAAGATGCGGGAAGTGTAGCCGGGCAGGAGGCCAAATTGGCGCCAAAGCCGGAAAAAAAGCAGATGCCTAAGTAACGCAGGCGTGTGATACCTGCTATCACGCGCTGCCGTGTTCGCCAGCCGCCCCCACGACGGCACGATTGAGTTCGTCAAGTGGATCGCACTTGCGGCGATGATCGTCGATCACGTCGGCGCGCTGCTTTTCGATCAGGGAAAGTCCTCGCTCGCCTACCAAATCGGCCGACTGGCTTTTCCACTCTTCGCATTCGTGCTTGCCTACAAGCTAAGCATCAAGGCGGTCGATGGTTCATCGTCGAGCCTGCGAACGGTTAAACGTCTTTTTCTGTGGGCATTGATTTCGTTCGTGCCGTTTTACCTTGCTGTGGGGCGCCTATGGACGCCCAACATCTTCTTCACACTGGGTCTGGGCGCGCTGGCGTGCTGGGTGTCGATCTCACCAATCGGGGAGTGGCATAAATGGCTCGCTTATCTGGGCATCTTCGCAGCAAGCTTTGGTTGCGACTATTTTGCACCCGGCGTGTTTCTGATTCTCAGCGTGTATGTTTTGTACCGGTGGCCCAGTTTGCAGGCTGCCGCGGCGGTGGTTCTCTGCTGCGCGGCGATTGCATTCCTCACCTGGAGTTTGTGGGCTCTGCTGGCGATCCCGATAGCGGCTGCGACGCACGGGATACGCGTGAACGTGCCGCGCCTGAAATGGTTCTTCTATGCGGTTTATCCCTTGCATCTCCTCGCGATTGCCCTTGTCGCCAGATCAGGCTTGTTGCCATAAGCGACTTGCGCGGGCGGATGGCTTAATCGACTTTATAACGCGCCACTATTTCCGGATCGGGGTCGCTACCCAGTCCTGGTCCAGTTGGTATTTTGAGTCGTCCATCGATGACTTCGATCGCGTCGCCGAGCGGGCTTGCGCCGAGTTCAACAAACGAATATTCGATCATGGTTTCGCGCTTAAATGCGGTAGCCATGTGCATGGTGGCAAGCAAGCCAGGGCCGAAGTAAGGTGAGTGCGGTACTAACGTGACGCCGCGCTCCTGCGCCAGCCGCGCAATACGCATCATTTCGCTGATGCCGCCGATCTTGGTGACGCTCGGCTGTGCGAAATCGACCGCGCGCGCGTCGAACATGGCGCGAAAATCCGCAGGGCTCATCGCATTTTCGCCGGCGGCGATGGCGACACCACCCGCACGGCGCACGCGGGCAAGGCCGGTGAAATCTTCCGGCGGGTACACCGGTTCCTCCATCCACATCAAGTCGTATTCTCGGACTTGCGCTGCGATTGCGATGGCTTCATCAATCGTCCACGGACAGTTGGTATCCATCATCAATTTGATAGACGGACCGATAGCTTCGCGTGCGGTTTTTACGTGCGCTACATCGGTTTCATGCAGTTTGATTGCTTTGAAGCCGCGCGCAACGGCAGCCGTTGCATTGCGTGCAACGAGGACGCTGTCGTCATATCGCACCAGGCTGGCATAGGCGGATACATGGCTACGCGCCGCGCCGCCCAATAGCGTGGACAATGGCTTACCCGTTTTCTTGCCGGCGATGTCCCACAGCGCGATATCCAGTCCCGACATCGCATAGACCACCGCGCCGGTGCGGCCCACGATATGCAGCTTGCGCTGGAGATCGTCCATCAAGCCTTCGATGTCGTCTTCGTTCCTGCCGACAGCCATCGGTGCAATCAGTTTTTCGATGGCCGTGCGCGTCACCGGCCATACGGCATAGCCAAATGCCTCGCCCCAACCGACGATGCCATCCTCGGTTTCCACGCGTACCAGCAGCATCGCCATCTGGCGCGGACGGCCTGCAAATTGCGATTTTGGTCCGCCAACTTCGAAAGGCAGATCAAGGGCGATAGGCGTAATCGAACGTATCGTCATGTGCGTCTCTTAGTTGTTATCCACGCGCGCGCCGGAGTCTTTCACCGCTTTTGCCCACTTCGCCATTTCCGTGCGTATCCACACGGTGAATTGTTCGGGCGTGTTGGTGGTGACATCCGCGCCGAAATCGAGTAGCTTGTCCTGCTGCTCACGTGTATTCATCGCGCGTGCCACTACGTTGTTGACCCGTTGCACAAAATCTTTCGGCATACCGGCGGGGCCGATCAAACCGTTGATGGTCGCTGCTTCCACCGTGGGGAAACCTGCTTCGGCGAACGTCATCACATCCGGCATCGCGCGAGAGCGTTTGGATGCGGTATGCGCCATCGCGCGCAGCCTGCCGCCCGCCACGTGCGGTTTGGCGGTGCCTTGCACCAGGAACATCATGTTCAGTTGTCCGCCGATGATATCGCCCATCGCTTGACCGGTGCCCTTGTACGGCACGTGCAGAATATTGATGCCCGCAGCGCTGCGCAGTTGCTCACCGGCCAGATGCACGGCCGAGCCGTTGCCTGCCGAGCCGAACACCAGTTTGCCTGGCTGCGCTTTCGCCAGTGCAACCAGTTCTTTGACGCTTTTTGCCGGCACGCCGGGATGTACCACCAGTATCAACGGCGCAATCGCGACAAGCCCGATCGGCGTGAAATCCTTCGGCGTTTCATAAGGCACTTTGTGAAGCAGGCTAGGGTTGATCAGGAACGCAGCGTCGATCATGCCGATGGTGTGGCCGTCTGGTGTCGCGCGCGCCATAAGTTGCGTGCCGATGGTACTGTTGCCGCCGCCGCGATTGTCGATTACCACTTGCTGGCCGAATTCTTCGCTGATGTACGGGCCGACGATGCGTGACAACGTATCGGTAAGGCCGCCGGGCACATAGGGAACAATCAAGCGGATAGGGCGTGTAATTTGCGTGGTTTGTGCTTGCGCCAATGCGTTCGCCAAAACCATCGCGGCAAACAAAGCATTTCTTGGTAAGCGTCGGCAAAAAAAATGCCGGGGTTTTGTGGTCAAGTTCGTTTTATGCATTGGGTTGCTCCGCCTGCTATGATTGTTTGGATTCGCACGTATGTGACGCACGCGACGGTAAAGGCAAGCTGCATTGGGTGTCAAGGCAACGCCGGATACAATGAATGGAATTGCCAATGCGTCTAATATTGAATAGCATCCTGCGCTGGCTTGCATAAGGGGGCAATCGATGAAACCTGTTTCACGCACTGTTTTCGTGTTGGTTGCCGCTGGTTACTGGCCGATGGCTGCCCTGTCCGTCCATGCGGCGGAATCACCGGCGGGTGGTGCCGCGGACTATCCGAACAAACCGGTTCGGTTGATTGTGCCGTTCCCCGCCGGCAGCGGTCCGGACGCGAATGCGCGCGTACTCGCGGCGGGGCTCGCGCGCCCGCTGGGCCAGCAACTCATTATCGATAATCGTCCTGGGGCGAGTGGCATTATCGGCACGCAACTGGCGGCCAAGTCGCCGCCGGATGGCTACACGTTGCTGCTTGGCACTGCGTCGGTGTTCGGCGCGGTGCCAACGCTGTATGACAAGCTGCCGTTTGACCTGGATCGCGATTTTATTCCGATCAGCATGATTGAACTGATACCGTGCGCGTTGGTGGTGAATCCGGCGTTGCCCGCGAAAACCGTCAAGGAGCTCGTGGCGCTCGCAAAAGCGAGGCCGGGTCAATTGACTTTCGGTTCCGCTGGCAACGGCGGCTTTCATCATCTGTCGGCAGAACTGTTCAAGACATTGACCGCTACTGACATGCGGCATATTCCGTATGGCGCAGGCGGTCCGTATGCAGATCTCGTCAGCGGGCAATTGCCGCTGATGTTTGATACCTTGTCGCCGTTTCTGCCCAACGTCAAAGCGGGCAAGCTGCGCGCGCTGGCGGTGAGCGGCAAGCAGCGGCGGCCGCAAGCGCCCGGGGTGCCGACTTTCATCGAAGCGGGCTTGCCGGCGTTTGACTCGTATGCCTGGTATGGCCCGGTCGCCCCAGCCGGAACACCGCGGCCACTGATAGCGCGCATGCATGCCGCTATTGTCGATGCACTGAAGGGCGCGGATCTGGCGGAGCGATTAACCAGCGTCAGCGCAGGCTACATTGTCGGCAATTCACCGGAAGAATACGCCACGCTCATTCAGACTGAGCGTGCGAAATGGGCCAAGGTAATTCGGCAAACTGGCGTGAAACTCGCGTTGTAACGATCATCCCGTGTGACGCTTCAGTAAATCGGTGTACTGGCGCGTGCCGCGCGCGATAATGTTATTGGTGCGGATGTTCAGCCAGCGCACGCCCTGCGAGAGCAACCACGGCATGCGTTGTTCCCAGTTGACGAGCACATTGAGGCCGGCGGTTTTGCCGCCTTTGACCACGCGCGCAATGGCTTTTTCCAACAGCGCAGTCACTTCCGGATGCTCTGGTTGGCCTGGGAAACCCAGCGCCAGCGCTACATCGTTTACGCCGATATTAATCACATCGACACCCTCCACCGCGGTGATCTCGTCGATATTCTCGATGGCCGCTGGCGTTTCGACCATGATGATAACGATTTTATCGGCGTGATCCTTGGGCCGTGCGTAGCGCACGATATCGACCATCCTGCGCGCGGTGGCGCCGTCCTCGACGTGCGGAATCATGATGCCGTCCACACCGCAGTCGAAGTAGCGCGTGATCAATCCGGGATCGTTCATCCAGGGGCGCGCCACCGAAGCAATGCCGGCAATCTTCGCCGCGCGCGTCATTTCCTCGATGCGCTCGAAATCGTAGCTCATGCGTTCGGCGTCGATCCACACCACATCAAGACCGAGACCACCGAGATATTCGACCAGTCTCGGGGAGGTGAAATCCGGGTTGAACATGGTGACCACTTCGCCTGCCGCAAGCTTTTGCTTGATTTTGTTCATCGATACCCCTTCCTTGTATGTGCCATTATAAGTGGCTCGCGAGCCGGGCGTTGCACTGCGCTACACTAGCGCCATGTCTGCGACTTCTGAAATTGTTCTTACCACCATCAACGCGCGCTATGTGCATGCCGCGCTGGGGTTGCGCTACCTTGCCGCGAATATGGGCGAACTTCAATCGCGCACGCGGATCGTCGAATTTGTTTTGGGCCAGCGCGCTTTTGAAATTGTGGAGGATTTGCTGGCGCTCAATCCTCGTATCATCGGAATTGGCGTGTATATCTGGAATGTCGAGGAATGCACGCGCGTGGTTGCGCTACTGAAGAAAGTCGCTCCGGAGGTTACGGTCGTCATCGGCGGCCCGGAAGTCAGTTACGAGACAGCCGAGCAGCGTATTTGCATGTTGGCGGACTACGTAATTACCGGTTGGGGTGACGTGACGTTTCCGATGCTTGCAGGCGACATCATCAGTGGTACCCTGCCTCCGGGCAAAGTCATTGCCGGCGTGCAGCCGCCGCTGTCGCAACTCACGCTGCCCTACGCGCAATACACCGATGAAGATATCGCCAGGCGCTTTATTTATGTAGAGGCGTCGCGCGGCTGTCCTTTCAAATGTGAATTTTGCCTGTCGGCGCTGGACAAAACCGCATGGCCGTTTGACCTGGACACGTTCATGGCTGAGCTTCAGAACCTGTACGAACGCGGCGCGCGGAACTTCCGGTTTGTGGATCGCACGTTTAATCTCAAAGTCGCAGTAAGCGAGCGCATCCTGGCGTTTTTTCTCGCGCGCATGGACGACAATCTGTTCATGCACTTTGAGTTGATTCCCGATCATCTGCCTGATAGATTAAAAGCAACCATCGCGAAGTTTCCGCCGGGTGCGCTGCATTTTGAAATCGGCATACAGACCTTCAACCCTGAGGTGCAAACGCGCATTTCACGCAAGCAGGATGACGCACAGGCGGAGGCGAATATCCGCTGGCTGCGCGAACACGCATTGATCCACGTCGATTTGATTGCGGGTCTGCCGGGTGAAGACCTTGCAAGCTTCGGTCGCGGGTTTGACCGGCTGCACGGCCTGATGCCGCACGAAATACAGGTTGGTATTCTCAAGCGTCTTCGCGGCGCGCCGATCGACCGCCACACGCAAATGCATCAACTGCGATACAACCCCGATCCGCCTTACAACGTGCTGGCGACCGATTGCATCCCGTTCAACGACATGCAGCGTATTTCGCGTTTTGCACGGTACTGGGATTTGGTTGGAAATTCCGGACGTTTCCATCAGGCGCTGCCGTTGCTGCTGGGATCTGCGCCGTTCGGGAATTTCATGCGCTTTGCCGATTGGTTATACGGCGAGACGCACAAGACGCACGAGTTTGCGTTTGAACGCCTGTGCGAATTCATTCATGGCCACCTGACGCAGGTAGCGGGTGTTGATGCACCCGTTGCCACCGCAGCGGTGCTTACGGACTACGAGGCGAGCGGTGCGCGCGGGCGGCTGGCTTTTATGGAAGCCGGCGTGCGTCCGCGTGACGCGCAGGGTGCCACGGCGCGAGCGCGCATGCGGCAGGCGCGGCATGTGATAGCGTGAGATTATAACTATTTGTTTTTATTGAATATTTGGTAAGCGCCTATGAGAAGATTCAATCCCCACGAACATGCCCGCAACGTGCTGGGCGAAAAACTGCAATCGTGCAGCGAAGATCCGATGACGGGCTTTTATCGCGATGGCTGCTGCAACGTCGGGCCGGATGATCTCGGCGTGCATTCCGTGTGCGTGCGTTTGACGGCGGCGTTTCTGGAATTCAGCAAGGCGCGCGGCAACGATCTGTCAACGCCGATGCCGCAGTTTGGTTTCGATGGATTGAGGCCGGGTGATCAATGGTGCTTGTGCGCCGCGCGCTGGAAAGAGGCGTTCGACGCTAACGCCGCGCCGCGCGTGGTGTTGCACGCCACGCACGAAGCGACCTTGGAATTTGTGTCGTTGGAGGAATTGAAAAAATTCGCGATTGATCTGAGCTAAAGGATATCCTGATGGTGGACTACGACAGCAAGACCCAACTCGCGTTACCGGCAGACAACCTGGTCACGCTCACGCACGTGGTGTATGCGCTGCATGCGTTCAGCGCGATTACCGGCATCAGCAGCACGGCATTTATCGTAACGGCGTTTTTGACCGGCTGGCCGTCGATCATCGCGGTCGTCATCAATTACGTGAAACGCCGCGACGCGCGCGGCACATTTCTGGATTCGCATTTCTCATGGCAGATACGCACGTTTTGGTGGGCGCTGCTGTGGTTTCTCATCGGCGGGTTGCTCATTGTTACCGTGATCGGCGCTTTGATCGGCATTCCATTGATGATAGTGACGGGCTTGTGGGTGCTCTACCGTATCGCGCGCGGCTGGCTGGCACTGCTGTCGCGCAAGCCGATGCCCATGTAGTCAAGCGGTAACATCAGGTGCGCATCGATAAATGGCTGTGGGCAGCGCGCTTTTACAAAACGCGATCGTTGGCGCAGCAGGCGGTGGAAGGCGGCAAGGTCAAGTTCAACGGTGAGCGCGTGAAACCGGCGAAAGAGATCAAACCCGGCGATCACTTGTTGATACCTATCGGCGCATTCACCTGGGATATTCGCGTCGCGCAGTTAAGCGACAAGCGTGGCTCTGCGGTGGTGGCGAAGCAACTGTATGACGAAACGCCCGAAAGCGTTGCGCACCGAACCGAACAAGTCGCGCTGCGAAAATTTGTTTCCGATCCGTCGGCGGAGCGGCATGGGCGTCCTACCAAGCGTGAACGGCGGCAGTTGGAGCGTTGGCGGGATTCTTAAAAAATACTGTAATAACAGATGTAGATAGTAGTTACGCCGTGATGCTCACGGTGGCAATGGCGCGCGATAGCCCTGAAACGCGGGCGACGCCGTTCCCGGCGGCGAGCCTGACTCTCCGGTGAATCCTACGCGCGGCTGACTGTAACCTTCACGCGCGCGCCAGCCCGGATACTTCAGAACGAAATTGTTGAGGCCGCCGCCGGTGTCGTATTCGAGTTTTTGTCCGGGGTTGCGTTTCATCCACTCGGCGCGCAACTCGGGGCCGGTTTTGTACCATGGCACTTTGTTGAACCACACGCGTCGCGCATATTGTTGACGCCACGGCGTGTCTTTCATTTCCGGCCATAGGTCGTCAGCTTTCCGGATGTTGAAGCGATAGTGCATTTTCCAGAATTCGCGGCCGAGAATGTCGCCGAAGATGAAAAGCCGTCCGTCAATGATTTCAAATTCGGTCGGATCACTGCCGAGCTTGATGCCATACGCTGCGCCGTTGGAACAGAAGGCGCCGTATTGCGGTTCATACTTCGCCGGCGATTGCAGAAACGTATCGCGATGATTGATGTTCAGAAAGTAGTAGGTTTTTCGGTCATGCGTCGCGGTGATGTTGGGGTAGCCACGCATCGGTTTACCCAGCGTGAAGTAGGCCACCGGGTCGTGGCCGAGCAGCATCACGTCGCGGCCTTCACTGTCCTTAAGCGTGGCATTGATGGTGCCGCAGCCGGACAGCACTGAAAACGCTGCAATCACCAAAAACAGTTTTAATGCGCTCCTCATCCGCGGTGAAAATCCATGCGCGCGAGTTCTACTGCCACGGCGCCTGCACCACCTCGCCTTTAATCGTCGTGCGATGCATGATGCGCCGTTGATTGACGTCGATCTCGGTGCGGTAATGCATGCAGCAGCGGTTGTCCCACAGGATGATGTCGCCGACATTCCAATAATGCGTCCACGAATATTTTTCCTGCGTGGCGTGTGCCCATAGTTTGTCGAGCAGCGCCTCGCTCTCCGCGTTGGGCATGCCGTGGATATAGTTGGAAGGCCACACGCGCCGCCGACCGAGATACAGGGCGCGCTTGCCGGTGACCGGATGCACGCGTACTAACGGATGCGTGGGGCCTTCGACTTCTTCAGGCATCGTGGGTAACTTCACGCCGGGACGCAGTACACCCGCGCTGTTGCGGCTGGAGTCATGCACCTGCGATTTGCCTTCAATCGCGCGCTTGAGATCGTCCGGCAGTTCATCGTACGCGCGATACTGATTGTTGAATGACGTATCGCCGCCGCCGTTCACCGGCACTTCGAGCGAATACAGCATGCTGCCCGCTGGCGGATTTTTTACATACGAGTTATCGGTGTGCCAAACGACTTCATAACTGCCGAGGCCGCCGTTATCCATCACCGGTTTGCCGTCGGGGCCGACGTTGGAAATGATGCTCACGCTGGGGTGGCGTGAAATCATGAATTCGTCGTCCACTTTTTCGCCGACATTGAGATGATATTTGCGCGCGGCGGCTTCATGCGGCGGGCCGAAGATGCCGGAAACCGCCATCAGTTGATCGTCGTCGATTTTTTGCCCGCGCCAGTAAATCACCATGTGATCGGCCCACGCCTGACGTAGCGCTTCTTTCACGTCATCGGGAATCGG
>JBEBHE010000492.1:0-2156 GCA_040081205.1 Burkholderiales bacterium
TCATGATTCTTTACGCGCTCACAATTTTCACCAGCGCGTTCCTGCTGTTTCTGGTCCAACCCATCCTGGCAAAGCAGATTCTGCCCTGGTTCGGCGGATCCGCTGCGGTATGGACCGTGTGCATGGTTTTCTTCCAGTTCCTGCTGCTGTTCGGTTACGCGTATTCGGATTACACCACGCGCAAAATGACGCCGCGCAATCAGTTGATCCTGCACGCAGCGCTGCTGATCGTGAGTCTGATTTCGCTGCCGATTATTCCCGACGTGTCATGGAAGCCCGCGGGCGATGAAGATCCGACGTGGCGCATCCTCGGCTTGTTGACGTTTACCATCGGCCTGCCGTACTTTTTGCTTTCAACGACGGGGCCGCTGGTGCAAGCCTGGTTCGCGCGCGCACATACGTCCGGCACGGTATATCGATTATTTGCGTTGTCGAACTTTGCATCGCTGCTGGCGTTGATTTCGTACCCGTTCGCGGTAGAGCCGTGGATCACCACGCGCATTCAGTCGTTCGGCTGGAGCGCAGGCTACGCGCTGTTCGTGGTGGTGTGCATTTGCGCCGGCGTTTACAGCCTGCGCGCACACACCGAGGCGCAAGCGAATCCAACCACGCAAAAAGCCGATGACGGCCCCGCGCCGACCTTCGCCCATTACGGCATGTGGCTGCTGCTGTCGGCGATGGGATCGTTCATGCTGCTGGCGGTGACCAATCACATTACGCACGACGTGGCCTCGGTGCCCTTCCTGTGGTTGTTGCCGCTGACGATTTACCTCATCACTTTCATTCTCTGTTTTGAAAGCCACAACTGGTACAAACGCATGGTGTTTCTGGGGCCGCTGATCATTGTGGTGGGCGCGCTGGCGTGGTTCCTGCATGAAGAAGGCGGCATCATGGATTTCAAGACCGCCGTGCCGTTGTTCAGCGCCGGGCTCTTTATCATGTGCATGTTCTTTCACGGCGAGCTGGCGGCAATGAAGCCGGCGCCGCGTTACCTGACGACGTTTTTCCTGATGGTATCGCTGGGCGGCGCGCTCGGCGGCGTGGTAGTGGGATTTATTGCGCCGAAGTTTTTCAACACCTACTACGAATTCGGCATCGGGCTGGTGATCACACTGTTACTGGCCGCCTATCTGACGATTAACGTCACCACAGGCATGCAACGCATTGTGCCAATGGTAATACTGGCCGCCACAGGCTTCACCGGATTTCACGTCTATCATTACATCGATACGCTGTCGAACGATGCGCGGCTGATGACGCGCAATTTCTACGGCACGCTGCGCGTCAAGGACACCGGCCCCGACACCAGCGAAACCGCGATGCGGCGGTTGATGCACGGCGTGATCATGCATGGCGAGCAATATCTGCATCCCACAAAAAGTGGCCGCATCACCACCTACTACACCGAATCCAGCGGTGTGGGGCTGGCCGTGAAATATTTTCAGGAAGCCGGTCCCACCCGCGTGGGTGTGGTGGGTCTGGGCACGGGAACCATGGCCGCGTATGGACGCAAGGGCGACGTGGTGCGCTTTTACGAAATCAATCCGCAGGTGATCGAGATCGCGCGCCGTGATTTCAAATACATTCCCGATAGCAAGGCGCAGGTGGACACGATACTGGGCGACGCGCGGCTCGCTATGGAACGCGAAGCACCGCAGCAGTACGACGTGCTCGCCATTGATGCGTTTTCCAGTGATGCGATTCCGGTGCATCTGATTACCAAAGAAGCGCTGGCGATTTATCTCAAGCACATCAAGCCTGATGGCGTGATCGCATTTCACGTGACCAATCGCTTTTTGAAACTCGCGCCCGTGGTCAAACAAATCGCGGATACTTACGGTCTGCACACCGCGCTGATATCCGACGACGAAACCGATGGTGACGCTTCGCGCACGGACTGGGTACTCGTCACGCGCAACAAAAAATTGCTGGAGCATGAGTCGATCAAAGAAGACACTTCCGAAATCAAGGAAATTCCGCGCTTGCGTTTGTGGACGGATGATTTTAATAATCTGGTGCAGATACTTAAATAAAAAACTCTTAATTGTTGTTTAAAAACAAATAGTTATGAAAATATTTTTCATTCCATCCCAATGGTTGTTCGTTGCCGTGCTGTGCGTCGCGTCAAGCGCACACGCGCAGCCGCTCCCCTCCGC
>JBEBHE010000493.1:0-2152 GCA_040081205.1 Burkholderiales bacterium
CAAATAAAATCAGATATTTACTTGCTGAGTGTCGTCTCAACGACATTGTTTCGCTGGCGACGGTTGCCGGCGATCTGAACGCGCGCGGCGGACGTTTTCTGACGGCGCGTGATGCAGAGCAATTTGACGTTGCCGCGCGCGCGCACTAGGCTGCGTTACAACCATCCTCTGTGCTTCAGAAGCAATACCGGGCCTACCGCAGCCAGAATGATCAGGCCAATCGCCATTGGATAGCCCCATGCCCAATTTAATTCGGGCATGTTTTTAAAATTCATGCCGTAGATGCTGGCAATCAGTGTCGGCGGCATCAACACTACCGACAATACGGTAAATACATTTAGCCGCCGGTTGTGCGCGATGTTGGTCATGCCGATTGCGGCGTCCATCAAAAATTTGGTGCGGTCGGCGAGAAAATCCGAGAAGTTCATCAGCGACTCCACGTCGCGCAGCACTTCGCTCATGGTTTCCGTGCTTACCGCAATATCCGTATTGCGCGAGAGGTTGGAATACGCGCGTTTGTTTTCCATGAAGCCCAGGCGCGCCTTGCCATTGATGTCTTCTATGCGCGCCAGCGCTTCCAACGCGTTGGTCATTTCACGTGTTCCTGTCTTAAAAATGCTGCCGCTGACCATATCGAGTTCAGTTTGGAGTTTTTCATAGACGTCCGCCATCATTCCGAGTCGCGTCGCGACCAACCCCAGCAGCAGATCCGCGGGTGCGGGGAATCCAGTGGCATCTTTGGCGCAATGCGAAAAAAACGTGCGGATTTCCGGAAGCTCGTCGGTGCGTAACGTGAACAACCGGTTGCTGTTGATCGTAAACGCGACATTGACATTGCGCGCATGGCCGTTTTCCAGCGCAAGAAAATACAGATTGATATGGAGACCGGTCTCGTCGCGGTAATAACGTGAACTGGCTTCGATTTCGCCGAGTTCTTCAATGAACTGTAATTCCTGGTTGTATTGTTCTTTAACCCAGTTTCGCTCCAGATCGGTGGGGTCGTTCAAATCCACCCACACCGCGTCTTGCGGCAACTCCGCGCGCAGATTGACGAGTTTCTTGGCGAGCGTTTGGCCGCTGCGCGTGTAGGCTGTTAGCATTGCGACTCCCCGCGATAGTATTTGCGCGCATTTTAGCGTTAGTACCCCTCAATGCCCAAGAAAAATAACGTTGTTACCAAGGTGCCTGTGGTTAGCGCACCTTACTCGGCGCTGACGCCGGAGTGTCTGCTTGACGCTGTTGAAACCACGGGCCTGCGTTGCGATGGCCGCCTGGCGGCGCTCAACAGCTATGAGAACCGCGTGTACCAGGTATGGCTCGAATCCGGCGAGAGCGTCGTCGTCAAGTTCTACCGGCCGCAGCGCTGGAGCCGCGCTGCACTCCTTGAGGAGCATGCGTTTGCACTGGAACTGGCGGCGGCGGAACTTCCGGTTGTTGCGCCGATGGTGCTGAATGGGCGAACGCTGCATGAGCATGCGGGCTTCATGTTCTCGTTGACGCCGCGCCAGGGCGGGCGTACGCCGGAGTTCGAGGATGAAGAAACGCTGCGCTGGCTGGGCCGTTTTATCGCGCGTATCCATGCGATTGGGTCGCTGGAGGATTTTTCGCATCGGCCGACGATCGGATGGAAAGAGTTTGGCGAAGCGCCGGTGCGCTATGTACTCGATCACGATTTCGTACCGCCTGATCTGCGGGAGGCGTATGAGAGTACCGCGCTTGACGTGCTGGAACGCGTCAAAAATCGCTGGCAGGACGCTGGTGGTTTCCAAACGCTGCGTTTGCACGGCGATTGCCATGCCGGCAATATTCTGTGGACCGACGCCGGCCCGCACTTCGTTGACCTGGACGACGCGCGCATGGGCCCCGCAGTGCAGGACATATGGATGTGGCTCGGTGGTGAGCCGGTTGTACAGCAACAACAACTAGCCGCTATCATCGCCGGCTACCGCGAGTTTCATGACTTCAATCCGGCAGAACTGGCCTTGATCGAGCCGCTGCGCACCTTGCGCATGGTGCATTACGCGGGCTGGCTGGCGCGCCGTTGGGAAGACCCGGCTTTTCCGCGAAGCTTTCCGTTTTTTAATACCCAGCGTTATTGGCAGGATCACATACTCGCGCTGCGCGAACAGGCAGCGGCGCTGGATGAACCGCC
>JBEBHE010000014.1:0-29051 GCA_040081205.1 Burkholderiales bacterium
GGGCTATGCCGCGAATCCGTTTTTGTACAAACTGCCGTATCGCACACCACAGGATTTTTCGCCGATCACCGTGCTCGCGTCGGCGCCCAACGTGCTGGTGATTCATCCGTCGGTAGCTGCTAACTCCGTGAAAGACCTGATCGCGCTGGCGAAAGCCAAGCCCGGCACGCTGGTGTATGCGTCATCGGGCGTGGGCACCAGCGGTCATCTGGCGATGGAATTGTTCAAGCGCATGGCGGGCGTGGAGATGATTCACGTGCCTTTCAAAGGCGCGGGTGCATCCAACGCGGCCATCGTAGCCGGGCAGGTGCAGATTCTGAATACGGCGCTGGGCGCTGCGATGCCGTTTATTAAATCGGGAAAGCTCAAAGGTCTTGCGGTGACCAGTTTGAAACGTGCCGTTGCAGCGCCTGAGGTTCCTACCGTCATCGAGTCGGGTTTGCCGGGTTATGTAGTGGACGGTTGGTTTGCTGCGTTAGCACCCGCAAAAACCCCACAGGTCATCGTCGAGAAATTGCAAACCGACTTTGCGTGGGTATACGCCATGCCTGATATGGCAGCGCGTCTTGCGGCTCAAGGTTTTGAGGCAGACAATCCCAAACCGCGCGACACCGTAAAGTTTATCGATGCTGAAATCGCGAAGTGGGGCAAAGTGATCAAAGAGGGCGGGATCAAGGGCGACTGAACCGGAGAATGACCGTATGCAATTCCACTGCAGCATCGCA
Source organism: Burkholderiales bacterium (assembly GCA_040081205.1). Lineage (GTDB taxonomy): Bacteria > Pseudomonadota > Gammaproteobacteria > Burkholderiales > SG8-41 > UBA5216. The sequence goes on from JBEBHE010000014.1 coordinate 726, forward strand.
TGTGCAATCGTAGTTACCGCCATCGTTGCGTTGGCCGCGATGGCCGTGCCCATCGCAAGCGCGCAAGGACAATATCCCACCAAGCCGATACGCATGATCGTGCCGTATCCGCCGGGTGCGGGTACGGATTTCACCGCGCGCGCCTTGGGTGAACGCATCACCGAAGCGCTCGGCCAGCAGGTGGTGATCGACAGCCGTCCGGGCGCTGCCGCCACGCTGGGTCATGGCCTCGTTGCCAAGGCGCCGCCGGATGGCTATACGCTGCTGCTCGCCACCACCGGTGGCATGGTTTCCGCGCCGGCGTTGGGCGTAAAGATCACTTATGATCCATTGAAGGATTTCGCGCCGATAGGGTTGGCGACGTATGTGCCGTACTCGCTGGTGGCTTTTGGCGGATTGCCGCCCAACAACATGCGCGAATTCATTGCGTATGCCAAGGCTGCACCGGGCAAGGTCAATTTCGGTTCGTCAGGAACCGGCACGCCGAATCACCTCGGCGGTGAACTGCTGATGAAAATGACCGGCATCACCATGCTGCACGTGCCGTACAAGGGCGGTGGCCCGGTGCTTACCGATCTTATTGCCGGCCAGATGCACACGGCTTTCTTATCATTGCCCGCCGTGCTGCCGCACACTGCGACCGGCCGGCTCAAAGTACTGGGCGTGGGTTTTACCCGACGGCTGAAGAGTGCGCCCGACATCGCCACCATTGCCGAAACCGTGCCCGGCTTTAACAATACCGGCTGGTGGGGCCTGGTCGCGCCGCTCGGCACGCCGCCGCCCATTATTCAGAAACTCAATGCTGTTATGACCAAGGCGTTGGCGACACCGGCGTTCATCCAGTATTTCGTGAACAATGCACTGGAGCCGGCCAGTTCAACACCGGCGGAGTTTCAGACACTCATCGCGTCGGAACTGCAACTGTGGCGCAAGCTGATCAAGGACGCTGGTATCAGTGTGAATGCGTTGTAGACACGCGCGTTGATCTTCCGTACCAACGATGTTTTGAGGTGGTATTTTCCCATGACGGATATACTGCAAAAATGCAGTGTATTCATGCAACAACTTCAGTTCGAGCATGCCTAGCAGGACGGTTTTTGCGGGATGCCGTAAGCTACTGAAAACAAGGGAGCTCAAGGGAATGCTCGCCGCATCAATATTGATATGCTGCAAAAATGCAGCCTAATACTTGTTAGGTTGCACTGAATTCAATTGCTGAAAGTCATCGCGATCATCTTGTGGGCTGCTTTTCTGGTGGGCTCAGTAAGCCAGGGGCTGTCGCTCGTGTCGCTTCCGATGTCGAGTGGGGGTGCACCGCAAGGCGTTGCAATCGTCCTAACGGTGGTCTTGCCTTTACTCTTCTTCTCAGCTATGCCAATCTGGACAAAAGGGAATGTGTTCGATGTGCCGGCAATTCGAGCATGGGCGACTCACCGTTTTGGTGACATCGCCTATGAGCGTTGCTTCTCATCTATTCGTCCAATGCTGCTGCTCACCATCGCGAATCTGGTTCTTGGTATCGTCGGCTTTGCAAATGCATTTCGCCTTTCAGCCCCAGAGGGCGCCTATGTGCTCAGTGCGTTCTTCATTTCTGCCGCAGGGGGGCTGGCCATCTGCCGCTTCATTTTGGCCAGACAAGGTAGGTTGCATGAGTAAAGTGCCACCTAACAGGCGCTTCAACCGGGACGCCGGCAAAAGCGCCGCGCCCTTTAAGCTAGTCGTTAACCTACTACCTTAGAGATTTTTGACCGGCTTGTAAGGGGCAGCTCCGCCTATAGCCTTATTCCGCCCGAATCCCCGAAGACTTAATCACCTTCGCCACCCGCGCCATATCGTCTTTGATAAACCGCGAAAACGCCTCCGGTGTGCTGGTACGTATATCAAATCCAATCGCAGTGAATCGTTCTTTGACTTCCGGTGTGGCGAGCGTGGCAATGATTTCATGGTTCAGCGCGTTGACTATCGCGGACGGTGTGCCGGCGCGCGTGACCACGCTGAACCAGGTGCCGCCGTCGTAGCCTTTAAGGCCCGCTTCGCCGGTGGACGGAATATCCGGCCAGCTCGGATGACGTTTCTCGGCGCAGAACGCGAGAATGCGCGCGCGGCCGGTTTTGGCGTGCGGCAGCACCGTCGCGATGCCGGTGATGACCAGCGGCACTTCGCCGCCGAGGGTGGCGGTTAACGCCGGCCCCGCGCCCTTGAACGGCACATGCAGGAGTTTGATGCCGGCCATGGTTTCCAGCAGCGCGCCCGCGACGTGGTTGGTGGATGCCGTTCCCGGTGTGCCGTAGGCGATGCTGCCGGGCTTGGCCTTGGCGAGCGCGATCAGGTCGGTGACGGATTTTCCCTGAAACGAGGGATGCGCGGCGATCACATAGGGGAAATAAACCACCGGCGTAATGGGTGCGAAATCTTTCATCACGTCATACGGAATCTGCTTGAACACCTGCGGGTTAATCGAAATGGTTGTTTGCGTGGCGAGCAGCAGCGTGTAGCCATCGGGTGCGGATTTTGCCGCAAGATCGGCGCCGATCATGGTGCTGGCGCCGCCGCGGTTGTCGATCACGAATTGCTGGTTCCAGCGCTCGCCGAGTTTGGCGGCGATGCTGCGCGCCACAATGTCGGTGGTGCCGGCGGGCGGATAGGGCACGATGAAGCGCACCGGGCGGACGGGATAACTCGCGGTTTGCGCAAGGGCGGATGCGCCGGCGCCGAGCGTCAAAATGAGGCTGACCATACTGAATATTCGGGCTTGCTCCAAAGCGATCCCCCTAGTGGTTTATCTGTTTATTCTGCATTGCAGTAATGCGGCATTTTACGGGATAGATTCGCTCTCCGGGCGCGATGCTATTGAACGCAGGCAAATGCTTGTTTTTCCTTCGACGATGACCAATAATGCAGCGGTTGAAATTTCATCCGTAATATTCTTCCCGGTTCCAAAATAGGAGGCACCATGGCACGACTAAACGTGAACGGCAAAACATTTGATATTGACGTTGAACCCGGCATGCCGTTGTTGTGGGCGATACGCGAACACGTGGGTCTCACCGGTACCAAGTATGGCTGCGGTGTGGCGCAGTGCGGCTCATGCACGGTACACATTGACGGGGCACCAGTGCGTTCGTGTGTGATGCCCGTCAGCGCGGCGGAAGGCAAAAAAATCACCACCATTGAAGGTCTTGCGGTTAACGGCGTGCTGACAAAAGTGCAAAAAGCCTGGCTTGATCACGAGGTGCCGCAATGCGGCTACTGCCAGTCGGGCATGATTATGGCGGTGACGGCGTTGCTGAACAGCAAGCCGAAACCCACCGATGCCGATATCGACGGTGCTATCACCAACATCTGCCGCTGCGGTACTTTCCAACAAGTGCGCGAAGCGATCCACGCTGCCGCCAAAGCGTAAAGGAAAAAGCCATGAATATTGCTATCCCTAAACTGCCGAAAGTCAGCCGCCGTTCATTTGTGGTGGGTACCGCTGCTGCGGGCACCGGCCTTGCACTGGGAATGAAGCTCCCGCCGTTCGGGCCTGGCGTGGTGCGCGCGCAGGATGGCTCGCCCGAAGTCACGCATTGGGTGGTGATCCGCCCCGACGACACCGTGGTGATTCGCATTGCCCGTACTGAAATGGGGCAAGGCACGCTCACCGGCCTGGCGCAGATGGTGGCCGAAGAGCTTGAATGCGATTGGTCGAAAGTGACCACTGAATATGTCACACCGGGTCAGAGCGTTGCGCGCAAGCGCGCCTGGGGCGATTTCTCCACCGGCGGCAGCCGCGGCATACGCGAGTCGCATCAGTATGTGCGTCAAGGCGGCGCAACCGCGCGCTCCATGCTGATTCAAGCGGCGGCCGAGGCGTGGAAAGTGCCGGCAGCCGAGTGCAGCGCTGCCAACAGCGTGATCACGCATAATCCGTCGGGGCGCAAAGTCACGTTCGGCAAAGTAGCTGAAGCCGCTGCGCGCATCACCCCGCCGAAAGACGTGCCGTTGAAAGACCCGAAAAACTGGAAAGTCATCGGCAAAAACGTCAAGCGCCTCGACACCGTGGACAAACTCACCGGCAAGCAGGTCTATGGCTTTGACCTGAAAATGCCCGGTATGGTTAACGCCGCCATCATGGAGTGCCCGGTATTCGGCGGCAAGGTAAAAAGTTTTGATGCCGCCAAAATATCGAGTCGCAAAGGCGTGAAAAAAGTGGTGCAGGTTGGCGATACTGCGGTCGCGGTGATCGCCGACACCTGGTGGCAGGCCAAGACCGCGCTCGATGCGTTGCCGATCGTGTGGGACGAAGGCCCTAACGCCAAAGTGTCGAGCGCGTCTTTCGCGGAAGTGATGAAGGCCGGCCTTGATGCCGATCAGGCTTTCGTTGGCAACGACGCGGGCGATGCGAAAGCGGCACTTGCCGGCGCCGTTAAAAAGATTGAAGCCGTTTATGCTTATCCGTTCCAGAACCATGCGTGCATGGAGCCGATGAACGCTACCGCGCTGTACACCGCCGACAAATGCGAAGTGTGGGTGCCCACGCAAAACGGCGAAGCGGCATTCGCGGCGACGCTGGCGGCATCGGGTTTGCCCGCCGACAAGTGCGAGGTTTACAAAATTCACTGTGGCGGCGGCTTTGGCCGGCGTGGTGCGTTCCATGACTATGTAACGCAAGCGGTGCGCATTGCCAAAGAAATGCCCGGCGTGCCGGTCAAGCTGTTGTACTCGCGCGAAGAAGATATGCGTCAAGGCCGTTTCCATCCGGTGACGCAGGCCAAGATGGTAGGCGGATTCGACGCCAACAATAATCTGGTGGGTCTGCACATGCGGATCTCGGGACAGTCGATTCTGAGCGCGGTGCGCCCGGAAGCGTTGCAAAAAGGCATGGACCCGGCGACGTTTCAAGGCTTGGCGCGCGGCGGTGAATTCGAGTTTGGGTACAAGGGAATTCCCAACCTGTTGATTGATCATGCGATGCGCAACCCGCATGTGCCGCCAGGATTCTGGCGCGGCGTGAACATCAATCAAAACGCGATTTATGCCGAGTGTTTCATGGATGAACTCGCGCATGCGGCGGGGCAGGATCCGCTGGAATTCCGCCGCAAGCTGATGGCGAACAATCCGAAACATCTCGCGGTATTGAATGCCGTGGCGGAAAAAGCGGGCTGGGGCAAGCCTGCGGCAAAGGGTGTGTTCCGCGGTCTGGCACAGATGAAGGCCTTCAACAGTTTTGTCGCGGCCTGCGCCGAGGTGTCGGTGAGCAGCGACAACAAAGTAAAAGTCCATCGCATTGTGGCAGCAACCGATTCCGGTTACGCGGTTAACCCGGCGCAGATCGAGCGGCAGATTGCCGGTTCCTTTGTGTACGGCTTGTCGGCGTTGTTCGACCAGGAATGCACGATCAAGAATGGCCGCATGGAGCAGGAGAATTTCAACACCTACAACTCCATGAAGATCGCGCAAATGCCGAAAGTCGAATGCATTGTGATGCCCTCCGGCGGTTTCTGGGGCGGCATTGGCGAACCCACGATTTGTGTGGCAGCACCTGCAGTGCTCAATGCGATTTTTGCGGCGACCGGAAAGCGCTTGCGCACGGTGCCGTTGAAGAATCTCGGCTATACCATGGTGTAGGTGTTTGCGATGCTTGCCTTTGCGCTGGCGGTGTGGGGGTAAGTATTTGTTTTTAAATATAATTACATGAAACAGTCATCGCGGCGCGCGTTTCTGACGGTGGCCAGCGCAGGCGCTGCGGTTGCTGCGTTGCCTTCAGCGGTACGTGCGCAGATGACGCGCACACCGCTGAACAATATGCCCGACGCCATCAGCAAGCTGGTGGGCACAAAAGCGATCAACAAAGGGCGGGTCACGCTTGGCGTGCCGCCACTGGTGGAGAATGGCCATCTGGTGCCGCTCAGCGTCAGCGTTGAAAGCGCGATGACCGAAGCCGATTACGTCAAAGCCATCCACGTATTTACCGAGCGTAATCCGTTGCCGGAGATGGTGACGTTTCGCCTCGGCCCGCGCGCAGGCCGCGCACAGGTGGCGACACGCGTGCGCATGGCGGATACGCAAAACGTGATTGCCATTGCTGAAATGAGTGATGGCTCGTTCTGGTTGGACAGCGTATTTATGATCGTGACGCTGGCAGCATGTCTTGAGGAATTGCCGGCATGACGGTCGCAAATGTTCGCATTGATGTGCCCGCGATCGCCAGGCGCGGTGAGATCATCGATATCAAAACGCTGGTGGCGCACGGCATGGAGACGGGTTTTCGCCGCACGCATCTGGGCGTGCCGATTCCACGCGATATCATTACCACGTTCGTGTGCTTGTACAACAGCGTGGAAGTGTTCCGCGCCGAGCTGCATCCGTCGATTTCGGCGAATCCGTTCTTGCAGTTTTCCACTGTTGCCACGGAGAGCGGCACGCTCGAATTTAAATGGAGCGGTGACAACGGGTTTTCGGCGATGCAGACCGCGCGCATTAGCGTCGCGTGAGAGATCGCATGCGCGTGCCGACCCGGTTTCTGCTGGCGGTGTTTCTGGTCATTGGATGTGGCGCTGCTGCTGCACAACAGGATCTGTACCCGCAAAAACCGGTGCGCCTGATTGTGCCGATAGCGCCCGGCAGCGTCACCGACGTGATTGCGCGCGCGGCGAGCCGTGATCTCACGCCGCGTTTACAGCAAACACTGGTAGTGGACAATCGCGCGGGTGCCACCGGTATTATTGGCGCGGAGTTGTGCGCGCGCGCGACACCCGACGGCTACACGATTTGCAATATTTACACCGCTACGACGTCCATCAATCCGCATGTCATCGACAAACTGCCGTACGACCCCGTCAAAGATTTCAAGCCGATTACGAACTTGTATTTTGTTACCGGCGCGCTGGTGGTGCCCGCGTCATTACCGGTGAAGTCGGTGGCCGAACTGATGACGCTTGCCACATCACAACCGAAAGCGTTGAGCTTCGGCACCATCGGCGCGGGCTCGTATCCGGAAATGTTTCTGGCGTGGCTGAATGATCGCTGGAAAACGTCGATCACACCGATTCCTTACAAAGGCGGCGGACCAATCGCCGTCGCGCTGCTGGCAAACGAGATTCAACTGACGGCGGTCGGCCTGGGCAATATGGTGGGTCCGCTGCAAAGTGGTCAACTACGGGCACTGGCGGTTTCCAGCGCGAAACGTTCACGCTTACTCCCCGGCGTGCCGGTGTTTGCGGAGGCGGGACTTGGCGCATTCAACGGCCACCTGTGGTGGGGACTCGCGGCACCCGCCGCAACGCCTGATCGCATCATCATGCGCCTCAACAGCGAATTCGCGCAGCTGTTCCGCGAGCCGAAGTTCGTGGCATTTCTGGAGGACAATGCGGTTGAGCCGGCAACCGGCACACCCGGCGAATTTGCCGCGTTCATGCAACGCGATCGCGAAGCGGCGGCGAAACTGATCGCTGCGATGCGTAAACCTTGATGCGGATGGCTCTTTTTTAAAAATGATACGAGGATAGACTGATGAAAATAATACGGCCATTGGCGGTCACGGTGCTGGTGTGCGCGGCAGGCGTGTCAATTGCGGCGCACGCACAAGGTTGGGTGCCGACAAAAAATGTGGAGCTGGTAGTTCCCAATCCGCCGGGCGGCAGCAACGACAAAACCGCACGTACCATTGAGCGCATTCTGCTGGCAAGCAAGGCGTTGCCGGTGTCGCTGACCGTTGTTAACAAGGCGGGCGGTGGCGGCAACATTGCGTACACCTATACGCATCAGCACGCGGGCGATCCGCACATACTGGTGGTGTCTGGTCCGCCGATACTCACCAATCACATCACCGGCTCAGGCAAACTGCATCACACCGAATTTACGCCGATTGCCTCGTTGTTCGACGATTACACGGTGTACGCGGTAACGCCCGGCGGACCGATCGCTACCGGTAAGGATCTTGTTGCGCGCCTGCGCAAAGATCCCAAGTCGGTGGCTACCGGCTTCTCGCCGCTGCTCGGCAGCCACAATCACATCGCTGCCGGCTTGCTGATGAAAGCCATCGGCGGCAGCCCGCGCGAACTGAAGGCGATCGCTTTTAAAGGTTCAGCCGAGGCCATTCCCAACCTGATGGGCGGGCATATTGATCTTGTCACCACGGCGGCGGGCAATGTCGTGGGGCACGTCGCGTCCGGAAAACTGCGCGTGGTGGCCACCAGCGCGAAGCAGCGTTTGCCCGGCGTGCTGGCGAACGTGCCGACGTGGAAGGAGCAGGGCGTCGATGTGGTGTTCGGCGCGTGGCGCGCGGTGCTTGCGCCGAAGGGTCTCACGCCGGCGCAGATAGCCTATTGGGAGGGTGTGCTGCGCAAGGCCACCGATGCGCCGGAATGGAAGGACGATCTCGACAAGAACGTGTGGTCGAATGTGTTTTTGAACAGCGCGCAGTTTGCGAAGGAGCTCGACAAGGATTATGCGGACATGAAGAGCGTACTGGTGGATATCGGGCTGGCGAAATAACACAAATGACGAGAGCGGCGTGAGCCGCGCGCTATTCCGCCAGGGCGTCATCCAGAAAATCCAGCCGGTCCTGTCCCCAGTAGAGCACGTCTTTGTAAATCCACGTCGGCGTGCCGAACACGCCGCGCGCCTGCGCTTCCTGTTCGCTGGCTTTCCATGCGGCCATGATCTCCGGCGTGTCCTGCATCGCCAGCAATGTTGCGCCGTCCATGCCCAGCGCGTTGGCGGTTGATACGCGCACGGCGGCATCCATCACATCCTTCTCTTCGCTCCATAGCGTGTGCAGCAGCGCGTGACTGAGTGCCAATGCGTCCCAGCCGAGCTTATCGGCGGCGATCACCATGCGCGCTGAAAATTCGTTTTGCGTGGGATAGTGTTTAGGGCGAAGCACCAGCGGCATGTCCAATCGCTTGCGCCAGCGGTCGAGTTCGACTTCATGATAACGCTGGCGCGCATCGGGACGGTTGCGCAGCGGAATGCCGCCGTTGGGCGGAACGATGCGCGTAGGGCGCACGATGACATTCAGATCATGTTTAACAATCAGCGCGCGAAATTGTGGCCAGCCGAGATAAGCCCACGGCGACGACAGCGAATGAAAGTAATAGACGGTTTTTTTCATGGCAATGATGCTATTTCGATTCGCGCGTGAGGTCAATCAACGACGGATATAATCAAATCATGGAAAAATTCACGATACCGTTCGGGCTGAGCTTGTCGAAGCCTCGCCTCGTAACCGGACCCTTCGACAAACGCCGGGCGACCGGATTTTGGTTGCCGCTCGATCTGAATAGCACGATAGTTTTGATCGCGGCAACATTCGTTTCGCCCGCAGCGTTCGCGCAGTCGGGCGCGGCCAACTATCCGGAAAAGCCAATCCGTCTGGTGGTGCCGTTCGCCGCCGGCGGCGCGCTGGATGTGGTGGGCCGCATTCTCGGGCAAAAGCTCACTGAAAGCTGGGGCCGGCAGATACTCATCGACAACCGGCTGGGCGCCGCGGGCAATATCGGTGCCGAGTTCGTGGCGAAAGCCACGCCCGATGGCTATACGTTGTTGATGTCGTCGGTGACCACGCAGGCGATCAGCATGAGCCTGCTCAAGCGACCGCCCTATGATTTTGTACGCGATTTTGCGCCGGTGACAATGGCCGCATCGGCGCCGCTCGCGCTGACGATTCATGCGGCATTGCCGGCGAAAGCGACAAGAGATTTCATCGCGCTGGCGAAAGCGCGTCCCGGTGAATTGAATTATTTTTCGTCGGGCACCGGCAGCGGCACGCACCTTGCGGCGGAAATTTTCGATCGAATGGCCGGCATCAAAACGCTGCATGTGCCGTACAAGGGCGGTGCGCAGGGCGTGTCGGATCTGTTGTCGGGACAGTTGCAGTTTGCGTTTTCCACCATCGGGCTGGCGCTGCCGCATGTGCAAAGCGGGCGTCTGCGCATGCTGGGCGTAGGTTCGGTCAGGCGCTATAGTCGTCTGCCGGAATTGCCGACCATCGCCGAAAGTGTGAAAGGCTATGAAGCCGAGCAGTGGTACGGCGTGGTGGCGCCCGCGAATACGGCGTCCATGATCGTCAACAAGGTTGCAGGTGAAATCAAAAACATTGTTGCCCAATCTGACGTGCGTGACCGCTTTTACAGTCAGGGCATTGAGCCGGCGAGCGCGACGCCGGTGGAATTCGCCGGTGTTATCAAGGCGAATGTTGAAAAATACTCACGCGTTATCCAACAGTTGGGATTACGGCAGGATTAGCGGAATTATCCAAGTCGTTCAGCACGGCTTCGATAGGGCGACGTATCGTTAATAAAATCGATTTGTTATTTTAAAACAGATACTTAAAAATTTCTGCTTGGCGGCTGTTAACCAGTCATTTCGCATGACCGAGCCTGGCGTAATCTGTGACATTCTTCCTGTATTTGGCGGGAGATAGCGCGTATTTTGACGCGCACTATGAAGCAAACGGAACGGACATTGCTGGAGCAGATGCGCATCACGGAGTTCGAAGTGGAACACCGTAAAGCCCTGCTGGGATTCACCGCTGCGGACGTGGATTATCTGTTGAAGATGCGCACAGTGGTGCGCGGTTCTATCGACGCCGTGGTCACCGCGTTTTACGAACGGCAGGCGGAGATCGACGACATTGCGCTGGTGATTGGCGACGCCGACACGCTGCGATGCTTTCAGATCGCACAGAAGCGCTATGTGCTGCAACTGTTCGAGGGCGTGTACGATATCGAATACGTTAACAGCCGTTTGCGCGTCGGATTGATACTCAAACGAATCGGCATCGATCCCAAGCTGTATTTGGCCGCGACCAAGACGCTCAAGACACTGCTCTACCAGTTAATGGAAGAAGCCTGTCTTGATACAGGGGTATGCACGCAGACACAGCGGGCGCTCGACAAGCTGTTCTATTTTGACGTGACGCTGGTGTTCGAGACGTATGTGCGCAGCATGATTAACGAGATTGAGCTCGGCAAAGACAAGGTTGTGCGCTATGCCGCTGCACTCGAACAGCGCGTGGCGGAGCGCACGGCGGAACTCGAAAGACAGTCACGCATTGATCCGTTAACCGGGCTTTTAAACCGGCGTATCCTTGCTGATACCATGCAGCGTGAAATCCGCATTGCCGAGCGCGACGCGAAGCCGCTGTGTCTGGTTTATTTTGATCTGGATCGCTTCAAGGAGATCAATGACCGCTACGGCCACGAACGAGGCGACGACGTGCTGAAGTCGGTGGGTGAGGCGTTGCGCGAAGTGTCGCGCAACGTTGATCTGTGTTTTCGTCTCGGCGGCGATGAATTTTGCGTCATTCTGGCAGGGTCTACCGAGGATGAGGCACGTAGTGTCTATTGCGACCGGTTGCTGCAGATAGTCGCCGAACGTCTCGATGGACTTTCATTGAGCATCGGCATTGCGCAAACCGGCCCGGAAGAATACGGCGATCCGGAAGACCTCATCCAGCGTGCTGACAAGGCCATGTACTCGGCTAAGCGGCGGTCCCGGGAAGCAACGATGGCATAGCATTTCACCGGCGACATGGCCGAGACATCGCATAGCGCATAGAATAATGCGTTGATGTTGTCTAGCAGAGCGGCCATGCGAACCAAACGAAGCAAATTTTCCGTGACGGCAGGTGTTGCGCTTGTGGCCATGATGACTGTGGCAGGTGTTGCCTGTGCACAGCAAAATTACCCGGCAAAACCCATACGCGTTATTGTGCCGTTCGGGCCGGGCGGCCCCACGGATTTTCTGGTGCGCACGGTCGGCCAGAAAATCGCCGAGTCGTGGGGGCAGCAGTTAGTCGTTGACCATCGCGCGGGCGCGAACGGCGTGGTGGGTGCGGAGCTCACTGCGCGAGCCGCCCCCGACGGCTATACGCTGGGCATGGCCACTAACGGCACGCATGGCATCAATGCCAGCCTGTTTGCCAAATTGCCCTATGACACGGTAAAAGATTTCGCGCCGGTGACGCGCATCGGTCTTGCGCCTTATCTGCTTATTGCGCATCCGTCGCTGCCGGTGCGCGGCGTCAAAGAACTTATTGTGCTTGCACGATCCCGCCCCGGCGAAATCACCTGGTCGTGCGGCGGCAGTCCATCGCAATTAGCGGCGGAACTTTTCAAGAAGACTGCTGGCATCAATGTCATCGTTGTCCCCTACAAAGGCAATGCGCCTGCAGTAACCGCCGCCATCAGCGGAGAAGTGTCGTTGTCGTTCGGCAACGTTGCGCAATCCGCGCCGCAGGTGAAAGCAGGGCGCTTACGCGCACTGGGCGTGGGCAGTTTGCGGCGTTCGGCGGTGATGCCGGACGTTCCCACCGTCGCGGAGTCAGGCCTGTCCGGATTTGAAGCGGGCGCGTGGTACGGTGTGCTGGCGCCCGCAGCGGCACCGCGCGCCATCGTTGAGCGGTTGAATGGCGAACTGGTGAGAATTTTGAAGTCGCCCGACGTGCAGCAGCGCTTGCGCAGCGAAGCGTATGACGTGATTGCCGATACGCCCGATCAGTTCGCGGCGGCGATACGCGCGGAGATTGCGAAGTGGGCACCGCTGGTGAAGCAGGCGGGCTTGCGGGCGGAATAGTGCTTATAGTTTTCCGTCGTGGGTACAAACCGAAATACGCGCCGGCTTGTCCGAACGATTACTCCATGCGTGATTAGCGCCGCGCAATACGGCGATTTCACCGGCTTTCATGTTGACTGCCTGCGTATCGAGCACCAGCGTGATATCACCTTCAAGCACACAGCAAAAATCCACCGTGCGCGTTTTCTGCATGTAAGGATGCGGTGCGGTTGTTGAATACGTTGATGCGCCCGGAGAACCCATCGCCTTAAAAAAAGCCGCGACTTCCGCTGCGCCCACTTTGCCTTTCCAGGTAGCGTCGGGTGGCATGTCGATCACGCGGCACACGCTGCCTCTGGGCGGCGGCTCGATCGTGTGCGGCAGATGCAGCGTTTCATAAACCATTTTTGCAGGATGACTGTCGGCTACCCACAGGCGGTGCGCGGCATATCCAGGGCGCGCGGGGTCGAGGCGTATATCGGGCGCGGCATGGTCGCCTACCAGTTCACCGCGGCCCTCTGTGCGGTCGATGGTAACGATGCGGCGTGCGGGCTTGACGCCGGCGGGCAGCGTGGGCGCGGGAAGCGGTTGGTCATGGCCCTGCGCGAGGCCCTTTCCGTCACTGCCAAAATCGGCCCAAATCATGTCGAACGCCATCTGCGCGCCATCCGGGAAAACCCATTGATGCCACGCGCCGACCTGCACCACGATATCGCCTACTTTCATCGGCAGTCGGCAATCGTCGAGTACCAGATCGCGACCGTTGTTGATCACAATGCCGTAATCCAGCGTTTGCGTTTTGTGCATCGCCGATTCATACAGCGAGTTGCCGCCGCGATCCCACAGGCCTTGGCCACCGGCACGTGGCTTTGGTGGATGTGGTGCGATGACGTCGGGGTCTTTGGCGCGATCGTAATTCGCGGGCCTGGCACGCGCCTGCACCACGCGAAAATGGCCGCCGCCGGGTGGACCGGAAAAAACATAACCCAGGTTGCCATCATCGTTTGTGCCGTTGATCGGCAGCGGCGTTTCGTGCCACACCCAGATATCGGTATGGCCGCGCCCGGAACCGAGCGACGCTTCATGCGTGTTGGGCGCGGGGCCGTCCCACATGACTTTTGAGCGGCCTTGCGCATCGTTACCGGTGACGACACGGCGGATGGGTGTCAAGCCTGCTGCCATGATCTTGCTCTCCTGGATGTTTGTGAATTACTTGACCAACACGTTCTGCTCGCTCTGCAGAATCTTCATTACGGCCGGGCGCTGGAGCATGCGGTCTTTCCATGCCGTGTAATGGGCGAGTTGTTTGACTGGATATTCCGAGCGCGTGCCCCAGCCGTAGAATACCAGCGCGTAGGCATCGGCGACGGAGTATTGCTTGCCGATCAACCACTCGCGGCCGGCGAGCAGGCTGTCGATTTCTTCAAGATTGGACCAGAATGCCTTCTTCGCGGACGCGACCACTTCGGCTTTGCCGCCATCACTGTCGGCAAAACGCTCCGGGCGCATGGTGCGCTGATAGGACGGGTGCGCGATATTCGACAGCCATGCCATCATGCCGATGCACTGCGCCTGTTCCACCGGGTCGGAGGACATCAGGTTTGCCTGAGGATATTGCCGTGCAAGGTAAGTGAGTATCGCAGTGTTCTCGGTAATAACGCGCCCATCCACATCCAGTGCCGGTACTTTGCCGCGCGGATTGATCTTGAGATAGGCCTCGGTTTTTTGCTCCTGTTTCATCAGCAGCGTGGGTTTTTCGGCATACGGCGCGCCGGTTTCCTCGAGGCCGATGTGGGATGCCATGGAACAAGCACCGGGACTGAAATAAAGCGTCAACATGATGAACTCCTGATGGGTGGGGATGTAACGGGATTGGCTGGCCGCAGGTGCATTTCAGACGGTGAGCGTGCCGAATTATAAGCCGTGTATCGGCGGAGTCCAGAGATGACTTGACGTGGTCGGTGCGCGGGCGGAAGCTTTCGGTTTACGAACTACAGATCCCTGGAGGCGCTATGCGCGGCGTGCGAAATCTCATTTTCGTTTTGTTATGGATAGCAGTGCCGCTGGTCGTTGCACAGGATTCGGCGTGGCGTACCATCGCCGAGTGGGCGCAGATGCCGGAAGGACGCACGTGGGGATCGACCAGCACGCTTGATGTGGACCGCGCAGGCAACGTGTGGGTGTTCGAGCGCTGCGGTGCGAATGCCTGTAGCGAATCGGCACTACCGCCGGTGGTGCAATTTGATCCGGCAGGAAAGTTTGTGCGCGGATTTGGCGCAGGGCTATTCGTGTTTCCGCATGGTATTCACGTCGATCGCGACGGCAACATCTGGGTAGCCGACGCATCGGGCAAGGACGGCAAGGGTCAGGTCGTCGTCAAATTCAATCGTGAAGGCAACGTGTTATTGACATTGGGCAAACCCGGCGTTGCCGGCGACGCGCTGGATACCTTCAATCGTCCTTCCGCCGTGGTCACCGCGCCTAACGGCGACATCTATGTTTCCGACGGACATGGTGGCGACTCCAACGCGCGCATCATGAAGTTTGCCAAGGACGGAAAATTTATCAAAACCTGGGGCAATAAAGGCAGCGGCCCCGGCGAATTCGGCGAGTTGCACGGGATCGCACTGGATTCCAGCGGCCGCGTGTTCGTGGCGGATCGTGGCAACAATCGTATCCAGATATTCGACGCGGACGGGAAATATCTTGCCGAGTGGAAGCAGTTTGGACGTCCCAGTGCGGTCTATATTGATCAAAATGACACGTTGTACGTGTCCGATCATGCATCGGATGCCAAGCGGAACCCGGGTGTGCGCCGTGGCATACGCGTGGGTAGCGCGAAAGACGGCAAGGTTACCTCGCACATTCCCGGCGTAGGTTCCGAGCCGGACAAGGAAAACGTGCCGGAAGGTATCGCCGCGGACGGCAAGGGCGTTATCTATGGTGCTGAAGTGGCACTCAAGAGCGTGAGTAAGTACGTTCGGAAATAGGATCGCGTCAATATAACGATTTGTTTTTAAATATGTAAATTTCTGTGCTAAGGCGATGCAATTGCATAATGTGAGGATAAAAAAACGGGCTGCATTAGGGTTGTGCGTGTGTGTGGCGTTCCTCGGCGGCGCTGCCGTTGTGCGCGCACAACCGGGCTGGAAGCCCACGCAAAACGTCGAGATTATTGCGCCTGCCGCTGCGGGCGGTGCGAACGATCAAACCGCGCGGCTGGTGCATCGTTTGTTGCAGGATGCGCAACTGGTGCCGCAGTCCATGAGCGTGATCAACAAACCCGGCGGCGGACACAGTATCGGGCTCGCGTATCTCAATCGCCGTCCCGGTGATGCGCATAACCTGATGGTCGAAACCAGCACCATGCTGGTGAACGAACTCACCGGAAAATTGAATGTGCGCCACACTGACATCACGCCGATCGCCGTGTTGTACAAGGACTACATCACGATTTCCGTGCGCGCTGATTCGCCGCTGAAAACCGGCAGGGATTTTATCGCGCGCCTGAAAAGCGATCCGGGAACCTTGAGCATTGCGCTCTCCAGCGCCCTGGCGAACTCCAATCATCTGGCTGCGGCGTTGATCGCCAGGAGCGCCGGTGCGGACGTGCGAAAAATGAAGATCGTGGTGTTCAACTCTGGCGCCGAAACCATGACCGCCCTGATGGGCGGCCATGTCGATGCGGTGGCTGGCCCGGCTGTTCTTGCCGCGCGCCATGCGCCTGAAGGAAAAATCCGCGTCCTCGGCGTCACCGCCCCGCAGCGTCTTGGTGCTGTGTTGGCGCAGGTGCCCACCTTCAACGAGCAGGGTGCGCCCGCCGTGATGGCCAACTGGCGCAGCGTGATCGGTCCCAAAGGCATGACGGCGGCACAGATAACGTATTGGGATCAGGCGCTCGCTAAAATCGTGCAGGCCGATGACTACAAAAAAGAAGTCGAACGTAATCTTGCAGATTCAGAGTATCTGGGCGCTACCGCCGCACGCAAATACTGGGACGCGCAGTATGCGGAGCTGAAGGGATTGTTGAACGAGCTGGGCTTGAGCAAGTAACCTGCTGTCGTTATTCATGAAGACCGTTACCTTGCCCAATGGCGAACGTGTTGCGGCGCTGGGTCAGGGCACGTGGAACATCGGCGACAGCCGCGCGACGCGCGCGGCGGAAATCGCGGCGCTCCAACGCGGCATCGACCTCGGTCTGACACTGATCGATACCGCGGAGATGTATGGCGATGGACGCTCGGAGCAATTGATCGCAGAGGCGATAGCCGGGCGGCGTGACGAGGTGTTCATCGTTAGCAAGGTGCTGCCCGGCAATGCCTCGCGGCGCGGCACGGCTGCCGCGTGCGAGCGCAGCCTGAAAAATCTCAACACCGACCGCATCGACCTGTATTTGCTGCACTGGCGCGGTGGCGTGCCGTTCGCTGAAACGCTGGAAGCGCTGATGGCGTTGCAACGCGCGGGCAAGATACGCCATTACGGCGTGAGTAACCTTGATCTTGCCGAGATGAAAGCTTGGTGCGCGACGAGCGGTGGCGAGGCGACGGCGACCAATCAATTGCTCTACAACCTGTCGCGGCGCGGCATTGAGTGGGATTTACAGCCCTGGCTGCGCAAACGGCACGTGCCGGTGATGGCATATTCACCGCTGGAGCAGGCGCGACTGTTCAAGAACGTGAAGTTCGTTGCGCTGGCGCAAGTATCCGGCGTCACGCCGGCGCAACTGGCGCTGGCGTGGTTGCTGGCGAAAGGCGATGTGATGGTGATTCCGAAATGCTCAAGCACGGCGCGGGTTGAGGAGAATGCCGCTGCGCGCGACATTCAATTGACTGCGGCGCAGTTGGCGGCGCTGGATAAAATATTCCCGCCGCCCAAAGAGCCGAGCTCGCTGGAGATGCTTTAACGCAGCCTGCCGCAGGCGTTGGCAACGCATTTTCCGGTCACGCGCAAGTTGCCCCGCTATTTTTAAATCAATAACGGCCTTGAGCAAAAAGCGATAGTCTCTGGCATACCGAAGAGGGAGCAATGAACAAAATTTTTCGATGGCTTGTTGCATCAGGCGTTTTCTTTCTTGCGGCGGTCGACGCAGTTGCCCAATATCCGGCCCAGCCGATCCGCATGATCGTGCCTTTTCCGGCGGGCGGACCAACGGATATTGTGGCCCGGCCCCTGGCGCAAATGCTGGGTGACGCTTTAAAGGTCATCGTGATTGTCGATAATCGCGGTGGGGCAGGCGGCTCGGTGGGCGCGGAACTAGTTGCGAGGGCTGTGCCCGACGGCTACACATTGTTGATGGCAACTGTGGGCACCAACGCGATTAACCCTTCGCTTTACAAGAAGCTGCCTTACGATGCCGTAAAGGATTTCACACCCATTGCGCTCGTTGCTGCGGCGCCACTGGCCATTGTGGTACATCCTTCACTCGCCACCGGCGATCTGGCCGCTGTGGTGGCACGGGCAAAACAAATGCCCGGCAAGCTCAGCTATGGCTCGGCCGGCAATGGCACGCCGGGCCACCTTACCGGTGAGAGCTTCAAACGCGCAGCAGGCATCGACATTCAGCATGTGCCTTACAAAGGCAGCGCGCCGGCGTTGACCGATTTGATCGGCGGCCAGATTCCGGTGATGTTCGATCCACTACAGTCGGTGGTGTCGCATGTCCGGTCGGGCAAGCTGCGCGCCGTTGCCGTGAGCAGCGCGGCGCGCTCGCCTGCTGTTCCCAATATTCCGACGGTTGCAGAGTCCGGCTACAAAGGTTTTGAATTTACCGCGTGGTGGGGCGTTTTTGCGCCGGCTACGCTGCCCACGCCGCTGTCCGTTACCCTTGCTGGCGAGATCGAACGTATTGTGCGTGGCAATGCTTTCCGCGATAGGATGACGCCCCTGGGAGTGCTTCCGACAGTGTTGACCCTTGGTAAATTTGGCGAGTTTCAGCGCATCGAGTTGAACAAGTGGAGCAAGGCAGTGGGGGACTCCGGCGCAACCATTGATTGATACTGATGAAACTTAACGACGAAGAACAGGACATCCTGGCCGGTAAACTCGGTGCTGTTCCGCAGCAGGCATTGCAGCACCAGATAACCGTGGGCGATTTTTTCGGTGCCGGGGATTTTGTGCCGGTGACACAGGCGCACATCATGGCCGACACCGAAAGCCTCGGCGACGCCGGCGTAAGGTGGCTGGAGGGCTTGGCTGCCACGACAGAGGGGCGGCGGCGTGTGTGTATTCCGACCATCACCGATCCGCGCGGCACGGATTTCTCCAAGGCCGAGTTTTTAGGGCAGACACACGCCATGCTCGATCTCGAACGGCGCGCCATCGCCGCCTTTGTGAAACTGGGTGTCGTGATGACCGACACCTGCATCAATTACCAAACGATACAAGCGCCCACACGCAATGAGCACCTTGCGTTTGGCGACACCGGCGTGGTCATCTACTCCAACTCGATTTGTGGCGCGCGCTCCAACTTTGAGGGCGGGCCTTCGGCGGTGTCGGCTGGACTTACCGGGCGCACGCCACGTTACGGTTTTCACTTGCCCGAACATCGCCGCGCGACCATCCGCTTTCATGTTGATTTCACGCCCGTATCGCTGAACGAATGGGGCGCCTTGGGCGCGCTGATCGGCCGCATCGCAGGTAACTACTGGGCGGTGCCGGTGATCGAAGGCATCGAGGGTGCGCCGCGCTCCGACCAGCTCAAGCATTTCGGCGCTGCGATGGCGAGCTTCGGCTCCATTGCCTTGTTTCATCTGGTGGGCATTACGCCTGAAGCCGGCCGGTTCAGCGACGTCGCACCGTCCAATTTGCCGACGCGGCGGATCGCGCGTGCCGATGTGGGTGCGCTGCAGCAGTCTTACCGTAAGGACGGTAAAGTTGATGTGGTGGTATTTTCCGCGCCGCAGCTCAGTCTGTTCGAGCTGCGTGCGCTCGCTGATTTGTGCGACGGCAAGCGTTTTAGCATCCCGATGTTGGCGGTAACGAGCCCGCAAGTGAAGCCCGATGCCGATCGCATGGGTTTCACGGCGCGCATTGAGGGCGCCGGCGGCACCGTGATGTCGGGCATGTGCTTTTATCAATCGTATGCACGCGAAATTGCCGAGGCCAAGGGCTGGAAGCGACTGGTGACTAATAGCGTAAAATTGGTCAACATACTGGGCGGCTATGGTTATCAACCCATGCTGGAATCGATGGAAGCGTGCGTGGATGCGGCGGTAAGCGGGAGGCTGGAATGAACGTCAAAGCCGTTTATCGCGCGCGCCACGCGATGGGACGCGGCGTACGCGGCACAGCGTTGGTGGCGAATGATGGTTTTTCGGCGCGTTACGATCTGGATCGCATCGCCGGCATATTTTCGCGCCCAACCCATAAGCTGACTGGCCAGTCCTACGTGGGCCGGATATTGGTATTGGATACCGCCAAGGGTGGTGTGGCCAGCGCGTGGATGATCCACGAAATGCAATCGCGCGGCATGGCGCCGTTGGCCTTTGTTTTTAACTCCGTCAATCCCATTCTGGCGCAAGGCGCGGCGTTGGGTGATGTGCCGATGCTTGCTGGGTTTGACGAAGATATCACCGCTGCGATTCTCAATGGGGCTGAGCTGGACGTTGATCCTGAACAAGGCATTGTCACTGTTTTGCGTTGATTCAATTCGCTAGCGCTTTATTTTCGCGGTTGCGCTATCACTTCGCGCTTGACGAGATCCGGAAACCATCGCATCCACAGTCCCACGACAACCAGCGTGCCGATACCGCCGGCCACCACCGCCGGTACGGTGCCCCACCACGCTGCAGTCACCCCGGATTCAAACTGTCCGAGATGATTGGAGGTTCCGGTAAACAGCGAATGCACGGCGCTGACGCGTCCGCGCCTCTCGGCGGGTGTTTCGAGTTGCACCAGCGACGAGCGGATGACCACGCTCACCATATCGGCGGCACCCATGAGGGCGAGCGCCAGCAACGACAACGGCAGCCACGTCGATAGTCCGAACACCATGGTGGTGATGCCAAACACCGCTACCGAGGCGAACAGGATTTTCCCGACGCTGTGCGTGAGCGGCGAGCGCACGAGGTACAGCGAGGCCAGCACCCCGCCCACTGCAGGCGCGGAACGCAACAGCCCCAGCCCCAGCGGCCCGGTTTGTAGAATGTCGCGGGCGTAGATCGGTAGCAGTGCAACCGCGCCGCCGAGCAATGTGGCGAACAAGTCGAGCGAGATCGCGCCGAGAATGATCGGTTTGTTAAAGATGTAATGCAATCCGCCCAAGACATATTGCAGCGTCGCCGGTTCGTGATCGCGCTGAACGAAGGTCGAGTGAATGCAGATAATGATTATTCCGGCCAATGCATAGCATGCCGCGCTGCCGATGTACACCGCGCTGGCGCCCCATAGATAGATCACACCACCCAGCGCCGGGCCGGCGATGATCGCGGTTTTTTTCGCTGCGGCGTGAAAGGCGATGCAACGCTGCAGCAGTTCGGTGCCTACCAGCGAAGGCAGCAGTGCGCGCATTGCCGGATTCTGGAACGTTAGCGCCATGCCGGTCAGGGCGACACTGGCGTAAATGATTTCGCTGGTGATCCAGCCGCCATACGAGCCTGCCGCCAGCGTTAACGCCGCTGCGCATTGAATCAACTGGCAGATCATTGCGACATGCCGCCGGTCGTAGCGATCGGCGACGTGACCTGCGGGCAAGGTAAACAACAACTGCGCGCCGAAATGCGCGAGCCCTACCAGGCCCAGACTCAGCGCGCTGTTGGTGATGTCGTAGATCTGCCAACCCACTGCCAGCACCAGCATTTGATTGGCGAGGGTCGATGCGATGTCGCCCACCCAGAATCGCGTGAAGGCGGCATGGCGGAACAGGCGCGTTTCCATGACTACGGCTTATTGGAACAGCAGGGCGCGCAATTAAATCCGTCATTCCCGCCTGCGCGGGAATGACGGGCAGAGAGTTATAACACCGCGCGTGGGTGTGGCGGCCGTTGCAACGCGTCAGGCGCTTCATACGGGCGATGACCTTCGACCTGCGCTGCGTACAGCACCCGGCGCAGTGTGGGATCAAACGGATCGCGGCGATGCACCGTGCAGCGATTATCCCAAACCACTACGTCGCCCTTGGCCCAGAGGTGTTCATAACAAAACTGCGGTTGTACGCACAAGTCCCACAGTTCATTGAGCAGCGCTTCGGATTCTTCGAGCGAGCAACCGTTGACATAAGCGGCGTGCCGGCGGCCGAGGAATATCGAATTGCAGCCGGTCTCGGGGTGCGTGGAAATAATCGGATGGCTGGGGCCTGGGATGTAACGCACATCATCATCGAGTGATGCACCCGGGCGCAGTTTCATCGCGGTGTCGATGATATTGCCTTGCTTGATAGTTTTGCCGGCGATGCGTTTTTTGAAGTCATCCGTCAGCGCATCATAGGCGGCATAGCCGTTCAGAAAAAACGTGCTGCCGCCGCGCTCCTGTGGCGGCACTTCCATCGCCACCAGCATGCGTGCCGCGGTGGGCGCTTCCTTGAACGAGAAATCCGAATGCCACACGACTTCGCCGTCGCCGAGGATGCCGACCGCCTTGCCGTTTTCTTTGACGTTGGTCACCACGGTAACTTCCGGCGGCAGGTTGAACAACTGGTTTGCGGTGCGCTCTTGCAGATCGCGCTTATGCAGATTGGACGACGATACAGGAATGCCGAACCGCTTGATGAGGGTGACCAGATTATCCGCCGTGAGCGACTGATTGCGGAATGCCAGCAGAATATGATCATTCCACAGGCGGTGTAGTGTCTGGAATGTCGCGTCGTCCAGATTTCTCAAATCGATGCCGTGAACCTCCGCACCCAGTGCGGCCTTGCACGGTATGACTTGGAACCGCGTTTGGGATTCGTCTTGGCTGGCCAGTGTTTGCGCGTTCATTCTCGTCGTCTCCTGCTTTCCACAATGTGTTTAAACTGCTGGAATCTGTTCACCGTAGCAAATGCTCCGGGTGTGGTCAAATGGGCGTTGCGGTGTTCTGTCCCGAGAACGCCGTACACTGACGGTTAACCGGGAATACAAACTCACTCACGCTGCATGTCACGCTTTATTGCCCACCTGGATATGGATGCGTTTTACGCGTCCGTGGAGTTGTTGCGCTATCCGCATTTGCGCGGGCAGCCGGCGGTGGTGGGTGGTCGGCGTCGCAGCGCCGCGACCGATCAGCTGGGCAATGATTTCCCCACGCTGCGCAGCTATACCGGGCGCGGAGTCATTACCACCGCAACCTACGAAGCCCGCGCGCTCGGTGTGCATTCGGGCATGGGTTTGATGAAAGCCGCGAAGCTCGCGCCGGATGCGTGGCTGCTGCCGGCGGATTTCGATCAGTACCGGCGTTACTCGCGAATGTTCAAGGAAGCGGTGCGCGCGATGGCGCCGCTGGTGGAAGATCGCGGTATTGACGAGATTTACATTGACCTTACCGACCTCGTTCTAGCGGGAGAACCTGCAGACGCGTGGACGCGTGCGCACGACATCGCGCTGCGATTGCAAGGTGCCGTGCGGGACGTTACCGGATTGTCGTGTTCGATCGGCATCACACCCAACAAGCTATTGTCGAAAATCGCATCAGAAATGCAAAAGCCCGGTGGTATTACCGTGCTTAGCATGGCGGATATTCCCGCACGCATCTGGCCGCTGTCCGCGCGCAAAATCAATGGCGTCGGTCCCAAGGCAAGCGCGCGGCTCGAAGCGCTGGGCATACACACCATCGGCGAACTCGCGAACGCTGATCCTGCCTTTTTGATAGAACACTTCGGCAAGAACTACGGCGCGTGGATGCACGACGCGGCGCACGGACTGGACGAGCGCGAGGTGGTCACGTATAGCGAACCCAAATCCATCAGCCGCGAAACCACGTTTGAAGATGATTTGCATCCGGTGCGCGACCGCGAAAAACTTTCGCGCATCTTCACCGACCTGTGCGTACGCGTGGCGGACGACCTGAAGCGCAAAGGTGTCGTCGGCAAAACCATCGGTCTGAAATTGCGCTACGACAACTTTAAAACGGTTACGCGTGATCGCACCATCGACGTGCCGACGGGCGATGCCGTTACGATTCGCCGTGCGGCAGGCGAGTGCCTGAAGCGCGTGCCGCTGGATCGGCGCATACGTCTGCTGGGTGTGCGCGTTGGCGCATTGAGCGTGCCGGGCAAGCTGCCCGCCGCAGCCCAGCGAGGGGTGCCAGCGCCGGCGGCCAATACACTCACGCTGTTTGATTGAGTATAACTATTTGTTTTTATTAATATTTTTGTGAATACCTCAACAGCGCGGCCCAGCACGCACCGGCAAGTGTGGGCGATGGCGTGGCCAATCATTCTTGCCAACATCACCGTGCCCCTGCTCGGCGCGGTGGACACCGCTGTGGTCGGCCATTTGCCGGAGCCCTATTACATCGGTGCGGTCGCCATCGGCGCGATGTTGTTTAACTACATCTATCATTTGTTCAATTGCCTGCGCATGGGCACCACAGGTCCGACAGCGCAAGCGCGCGGTGCGGGCGACATGGCCGAAGTGCGCGCGATGATAGCGCGCGCGTTGTTGCTGGCCGGCGTGATTGGCAGTGTGATCATTGCCCTGCAACTGCCGATCATCGCGTTTGCATTCTGGATCATCGATGCGAGTGCGCAGGTTGAGCATTACGCGCGCGAATATTTTTTGATCCGCGTGTGGTCCATGCCTGCAGTGCTGGGATCCTACGCCATCATCGGCTGGTTCTACGGGTTGCGCAACGTGCGCACGCCGCTGCTGATACAGGTATTTGTCAATTGCCTGAACATCGTGCTCGCGCTGCTATTTGTGTTCGTGTTCCACTGGGATGTGCCCGGCGTTGCGGCAGCTTCGCTGATTGCCGAATACGCGGGCCTGCTGCTGGGACTTTACAGCGTGTGGCGCACCTTGCGTGAAATGCCCGGCGATGGCCGGCGTGCGCGACTGCTGGATCCTGTGCAACTCAGGCGCATGGTGGCGATCAACGGCGACATCGTGTTGCGCACGGTCTGCGTGGTATCGGTGCTCGGCTTTTTCATGGCGAAAAGCGCCGAGCTCGGCGATGTGCAGTTGGCCGCCAATCAGGTACTGCATCACTTTCTGGTATTTACCTCGTTCGCGCTCGACGGCGTGGCCCATGCTGCCGAAGCCATCCTCGGCGAATCGGTGGGGCGGCGCGATCGTGCTGCTTTTATGCACGACAGGCGCGTGGTGTTTCTGTGGTCAGGCGTGGTGGGTGTGATCAATATACTGATCTACGCCGTAGCGGGGCACGCCATCATCGCTTTGATGACCAGTATTCCCGAGGTGCGCGCCGCTGCCGCGAGCTGGCTATGGTGGCCCACGCTGATGCCGCTGGCATCGGTGTGGGCGTATACCTACGACGGGGTGTATCTCGCGGCGACGCGCACGCGCATCATGCGCAACACCATGCTGGCGTCCTTTTTGGTATTTTTACTGCTGCTCTATACCTTGATGCCATTGATCGGCAATGCGGGATTGTGGATCGCCGTGGGTGGATTTCTGGTGGGCCGCGGCGTGTTGCTGCATGTGTTTTTTCCGCGTGTGTTGCGGACGATTTGACGTGGCGGAAAGCGTGATCCTGATTTCCGGCGGGGGCTGACGCATGGCTGAAGCGCTCCGGAATCATTATGGGCAGGACGTACCGCGCCGTATTGCGACGACGATTCAGGCGGTCTACCCTGAATTCAATGCCCGTGCGTTTGTAAGCGAAGCGCTCGACGGCTACACGGCGCTGGCGTTGATGCAACGCGCACAAAAAATTGCCGATGCACTGCAGGTGTATTTGCCCGCCGACTATTCGCACGCGGTCAGGATATTACTCGATTCCCTGGATCAGCCCACCGGCATGCAAGGCAAAAATCCGCTCGCTTCATTTCTGTATTTGCCGCACACGTTGTATGTCGCGCAACTCGGACTGAATCACTTTGATCTGTCGATGCGCGCACAGCATGCGTTGACGCAACGGTTTACCGCTGAAATCAGCATTCGCCCTTTTATCGAGCGATATCCAGTACGCACCCTGAAAATGTTGACGGCGTGGGCAGCGGATTCCAGCGAACACGTGCGTCGCCTGGTGTCGGAAGGCACGCGCCCGCGATTGCCGTGGGCGCCGAGGCTGCGCGCCTTTCAGAAAGATCCGCGACCCGTGCTGGCGTTGCTGGAACTGCTGAAAGACGATGGGTCGTTGTATGTGCGCCGTTCGGTGGCGAACAACCTCAACGACATTGGCAAGGATCATCCGGACCTGCTGTTTGCGACCGCGGAGCGCTGGCTAAAGAACGCCAGTGATCATCGGCGATGGATCGTCCGGCATGCGCTGCGCTCGGCTGTCAAGCGTGGGGAGCAGGGTGCATTGCGCGTGCTCGGCTTCGGCAGTGCAGCGAAGGTGACGATCAGGCAAGCGTTAGTATCGCCCGGGCGCGTCAAAAAGGGCGCCACGGTCACCCTGGCGTTCGAGGTGACGAGCACGGCACCGCATCGCCAGCGGCTGGTGGTCGATCTGCGCGTGCACTACGTTAGAGCGAATGGCAAGGCCAACGCCAAAGTCTTCAAGCTTCGCTCGACCGAGCTTGGCGCGGGGGCCACCGAATCGTTCAGTAAACGGTTGTCGCTGAAGGATTTGACTACGCGCAAACATTACGCCGGCACGCACAAAGTGGAGGCGTTTATCAATGGCCGCGCGATGCCGCTGGGGAAATTCGACTTGATGGATGAATAGGCAAAATAGACCATTACGCCGCTTTCGCGAATTCTTCCATGACTCGCTTTTCATGCGCGACCAGCTTCTGCACGCTGGCGCGCTGCTGCATGCGCTCGAAATGCGCGTAGCAGTTTTTGAATGGGGACAAATCGAGTTTGAATGAAATCCCGCGGCGGAAGCACCAGAAAAAGTACGCGTCGGCTGCGGTGAAATGATCGAAAAACCATTCTCGACCCATAAGCATATTTTCCACCACGGCAAAATCCTCGAACAGCAGCTTGTTGCCGACTTTTTTCACGTTGTCCGCCGAGCCCGGCAGGTCGCAATAATTTTCAGGACGCGCATTGGGGGTGAGGTGCGGGTGGATGCCCGAACCGAAGAATGACATTAGCGAGATGGCTTTTATTTCCTGCATAGGGTCGGCAGGCAGCAATTTCGCCGCAGGGAAGTGCCGCGCAATCCACACCTGTATGGCCAGATTTTCGGTGAGCGCGTCGCCGTCGATGATCAGCACCGGCACTTTATGTTTGGGATTGAGCCGCAGGAACTCCGGCGATTTGAGCTGTCCCGAACGTGAGTTCAGGTTTTGCACTTCAAAATCCGCGCCCGCTTCGGTGAGCGTAATAAACGGCACGGTAGCGCAGGTTTGCGGGGCGTAACAGAGCGTGAGTTTCATGGCGAGATCATCCGGGAATTGTTTGCGTTATCAACCACCCCTGTCGTTGCCGCCTGCGCGGGAACGACGAGGGTGCTGCTTGTGTATGTTATGCCAAGTCCGCGGGTTCGCGCTATAGTCGCTACATGATTCGTTTGATGCTTAGTCTCGTCTTGGTTGCGCCGCTTGGCGCCGTGCTCGCCGCCGAACAATTCCCGTCGCGCCCGATACGTCTGATCATTCCCAGCGGTGCAGGCGGCATCACTGACATTCTGGCGCGCAACATCGCACCCAAACTCAGTGATGCGCTGGGTCAGCAAGTCGTTATCGATAATCGCCCCGGCGCGAGCGGCATCGTTGGGTCGCACATCGTCGCCAAGTCCGCACCTGATGGACACACCTTGCTGATGGCGTTTCCGTCGCATGTGGTAAATCAGAGCTTGTTTCCCGATATTCCTTACGACACTGCAACGGCATTTTCACCGATCACTCTGGTCAGCGCCGTGTCGCCGGTGTTGATCGTCAGCAGCCAGTTTTCGGCGCGTTCGGTGGCGGAATTTATTGCGTTGGCCAAGGCAAAGCCGGGGGCACTGAATCACGGTTCCACCGGGGCGGGCAGCATGGGATCGCTGGGGGCGGATTTGTTTGGCGCGATGGCAGGCATTAAATTTACGCAGGTCGTGTACAAGGGGGCGCCGCAGGCCCTGACCGCGCTGCTGTCGGGTGAAATCGAGTTTTATCTGGTCGGCTCGGTGAGTACCGCGGTATCGCAAGTGAAGGCGGGGCGTGCCCGTGCGCTGGGTGTGGGCGCGAAACAGCGCAACGCGTTGTTGCCGGATGTGCCGCCGATCGCCGACACGCTGCCGGGTTACGAGGCGCGCGGCTGGAACGGCATACTCGCGCCGGCGGGCACACCGAGGCCTATCATTGCGAGACTGAACCAGGAATTGGTGAAAATCGTCCGCTCGCCGGATATGAGTCCGGCGCTGGTGGGTGAAGGCGCGATCGCCGTTGGCAATACACCGGCGGAATTCGACGCGATCATTCGTGCGGATATTGTGAAGTGGGCGAAGATCATTAAAGACACCAACAGCCGCAGCAAATAAAGTCCATGCCGTACCTTGAACTGTCGGGCTGCAAGCTCTACTACGAAATCGATGACTACACCGATCCGTGGACCACGCCGGAGTCGGTGTTGTTGATCCACGGTTTTACCGAAAGCACGCCGGCGTGGCGTGCGTGGGTGCCGCATCTGGCGCGGCATTACCGGGTGATCCGATTCGATCAGCAAGGCTTCGGGCAATCCAGTGCGGTGCCGAATGAAAATGCCTTCAGCACGCAAAATTTTGTTGGGCATGCGGCAAAGCTCATCACTGAATTTGGCG
>JBEBHE010000494.1:0-2138 GCA_040081205.1 Burkholderiales bacterium
CGGCGGCCAACATGTCGATCAATCCGATCACGGTGCCGGATCTGCCATATGATGCCGTCAGGGATTTTGCCCCGGTGTCGATGACGCACATCACGCCGTATGTGTTTCTGGTAAGCGCGCAGTCGCCGGCGAGATCGCTGCCGGAGCTGCTGAAATTTATCCGCACCAATCCCGGCAAAATCACCTACGGCGCCACCGGGCCGGGCAGTCCGCATCAACTGGCCACGCTGCTGATGGTGCAGATTGCCGGCGGACTGCCGGGCATGACCGAAGTCGTATACAAAGGCAGCACGCCTGCGCATCCCGACCTGATCGCGAACCGCATCACGTTCATGATTGATCCGCTCGCTGCCGCGTCGCCGCATGTCAGGAGCGGCTTGCTGCGCGCGCTGGCGGTGAGCACGCCGCAGCGTAATCCGTCGTTCCCGGATGTGCCGGCGGCAGCCGAAGCCGGCTTGCCCAGTTACGATTTCGCGAGCTGGGGCGGCATGTTCGCGCCCGCCGGCACGCCGCGCGCGGTGGTGCAAAAGCTCAACGCCGAAATCGGCGCGGCACTCGCACAGCCGGATATCCGCAAGCGCTTCGGTGATATGGGTCTGGTAACGAAGCACAGCACACCCGAAGCATTCGGCGCATTTCTGCAATCGGAAATTGCCCGCTGGCGCGCGTTGCTGGCGAAGAAACCTTAGTCGATAAACGCACCGCCGCACTGCACGCCGCGCGTACAGGATGTAGCGAAGCGCCGTGCACGCGCAGGAATTAACGCGCATTTTGTGCGAAACTTGCGGTTAGCGGCTAAGGTCGCCGTCTGCGGTGTATCGGCCAGTCAATCCACTTTTTTCCAATTTGAGGTAATACCAATGAATGCAACGAACGCTATGACGCAGCGTCGCGGCCCGCTCGCCCGTTTTAGGGTAATCGATTTGACGCGAGTGCGCTCCGGCCCCACGTGCGTGCGCCAGTTGGCAGACTGGGGCGCGGACGTGATCAAGATCGAATCGCCACCGGGGTTGAATCTGCCCGAGGCCTGGGGTGGCTCGCGCACGGGTGCCGATTTCCAGAATCTGCATCGCAACAAGCGCGGCTTCACGCTGAATATGAAAGACCCCGATGGCCTGAAAATTTTCAACCAGATCGTCGAGCGCTCTGACGTGGTGGCGGAAAACTTTCGCCCCGACGTGAAATTTCGTCTTGGCATCGATTACGAATCACTGAAAAAGGTCAATAAAAAAATCGTGCTCGCGAGCATTTCGGGTTTCGGCCAGGATGGGCCTTACGTCAAGCGCCCCGGCTTCGATCAGGTGACGCAGGGCATGGGCGGGCTGATGGCGATTACCGGCCAACCGGGTCAGGGCCCGATGCGCGCGGGCTGCGCGGTGTCGGATTCGGCGGCGGGTTTGTATTGCGCGCTGGGTGTGCTGACGGCATTGCTTGAGCGCGAGGTGTCCGGCGAAGGCCAGTGGGTCGAAGTCTCGCTGCTCAACGCGATGATTGCGCTGCTGGATTTTCAGGCGGCACGCTGGACGATTGATCACGAGGTGCCGGAGCAAGCCGGCAACGATCATCCGACGTCAATTCCTACTGGCGTGTTTCAGACCGCCGACGGTTACATGAATATCGCTGCCGGCGGCAATGAGATGTACGGACGGCTGTGCAAAGCGCTCGACCTCGATCATCTGATTACCCAACCCGACTACATCGACAGCAAGGCGCGTTCCAAAAACCGCGCCGCGCTGAACAAGGATTTACAGGAAGCGATGATCAAGCAGACCAGTGCGCACGGGTCTGCGCGCTTCGAGGAAGGCGGCGTGGCCGGCGGGCCGATTTACAAAATGAATGAAGTGTTTGCCGATCCGCAGGTACAGCACAATAAAATGTCATCGCCAATTCATCATCCAGAGCTCGGCGACATCGGGCTCGTGAATCAGCCGGTGCGCTTGTCGCGCACGCCCAATGAAATTCGCAGTGTGACGCCGGATTGCGGCCAGCACACGGACGAGATATTGCAGGAGCTTGGGTATCAGGACGGGCAAATTGCGGATCTGAAAAAGCGGTTTGTCGTATAGCCCGGGAAATTACATAACTATTTGTTTTTAAATATATTTTTAGAGGTATATCATGGCCTGTCTCTTATACAC
>JBEBHE010000221.1:0-8174 GCA_040081205.1 Burkholderiales bacterium
ATGTCATCGTAGACCGTGTTGGTGCCGGCGCGTGGGGTGCGGTGCCGATGCTGCCGAACGCCGGTTTGTCCGAGGCCGATCTCGCGCAGGTCGTGGGATGGATACTGCAACAGAAGTAGTTCTACAGCTCCCGTGCCTGAAACGTATTGCACTGCGCGACCTGGCCGGTTTCCAACCCGCGGCGGAACCAGCGCACACGCTGTGCCGAGGTGCCGTGGCTGAACGACTCCGGCGTGACGTAGCCGCGCGACTGCATCTGCAGGCGATCGTCGCCGATGGCGGTGGCGGCATTCATCGCTTCTTCGACGTCGCCGCTTTCGAGTATCTGCCGCGTGCGATTGGCGTGATGCGCCCAGATGCCGGCGAGACAATCCGCTTGTAACTCAAGCCGTACCGACAACCTGTTGTATTCCGCTGCCGATACCCGCTGACGCGCAGCGTGAACTTTATCTGAAATGCCGAGCAGGTTTTGCACGTGATGCCCGACTTCATGGGCAATCACGTACGCTTGCGCGAAATCGCCCGGCGCACGAAAGCGTTTTTGCAGGTCGTCGAAGAACGACAGGTCGATGTATACTTTCTGGTCGCCCGGGCAATAAAAAGGCCCCATCGCGGCTTGCGCGTGACCGCAGGCGGAGTTGATAGCGCCGCGAAACAACACCAGTTTGGGCACGCGGTATTGCGAGCCGCTTTGTTTGAATAAACCCGTCCAGGTGTCTTCGGTGTCAGCCAGTACCACGGATACAAATTTTGCGCCGCGATCCTCGACGGGGGGCTTCGCTGCAGAACCGGGTTGTGACACGGAAGGGGGGCTTTGCTGTCCGCCGCCAAGCAATCCGATCACCATCGACGGATCAATACCCAAAAACATTGCTACCACCGCGATCAGAACCACACCAATGCCGCCGCCCGCGATGCCGCGCATCCCACCACCGCGGCCACTGTCACCACGGCGGTCTTCGACGTTATCGCTTTCCCTGCCGCCTTCCCATTTCATGGCGTGCTTCCCGTTTATTTGATGATCGGCATTATGACTGAATGTGCGGCGCTACTGCCGCCACACCAGATAACTCACCGCTGTCAAATTCACGGCGTTTAACCAAAACACCGGCGCCGCGCCCAAGGCCGTGCCAAGCACGCCGCAAATTACCGGTATCACCACGCGCGCGACATTATTCGCGGTGAGCCGCAGGCCGGTGACTTCGCCTTCACGGCCTTCGGGAGAACGGTTGTAGGCAATCATCATCGACAGCGGTTGCCCGCAGCCCAGACCGAGACCGAGGCAAAACGCGATGGCCAGCATGTAATACAAGTTCGTGGAAAGCGGAAACGCGGCGAATGCGCAAGCGGCAAACAGCAGGCACGCGAACATCACGCGCTCGCCGCGCCAGTGCTGAAGCAGCAGTGGCATCGCAAAACGCGTGATGAATGCGGCAAACGCATACACGCCCAGCAAAATGCCGATGGTGGTGGCCGAAAAATTGAGCGAGTGCGCATATACCGGCAGATAAAATGCAAACAGATCCCATGCCGCCACAATCAGGCCGCTGACGATTACCACGCTGCGTACCGGCGGCAGACGCAACAGTTCCAGTGCGCTGCGATTGTCTTCGGCGGCGCTCTTGTTGTTGATGACGTTAAATCGCTTGCTCGAGAGCAGGCCGATAATCGGTAGCACCGTAAACAGCGCGAGCATCAAAAACGCATGAGCGTGTCCGGCGTAGTCGATGGCCAGTCCCACGGACACCGGGCCGATAAAGGTGGAGATCGAGTAGCCGATGGACAAAATGCTGAAGTTTCTGGCGCGGTCTTCGGCGCCGCCATAACCGCCGGTGAGGGTTTGTATCGAGACGTTAAAAAACACAAAGCCTGCGCCGGCGAGTATCGCCGTGGCAAACAGCGCGCCCATGCCGTGCGAAAAAAAACTCACTATCATGCCGATGCCCATTACCGCAGCGCCGCCGAGCAGCGGCCAATGGGTGCCCCTGGTATCCGCCAGCCGTCCGGCGTAAACGCCCAGCATCAGCGGCACCAGTGCATACAATGCAGCCAGCACGCCGATGGTCACCTGGCTCGCGCCCAGTTGCAACGCATACAACGACACCACGATTTTGCTGCCGATATAACACGCGTGTACCGCGATGCTGTAAGTGACGATGAGAAGCATGCGATGGAGGATACCGCAATGCGGCTGGACATCGCGTGGTGTTTCACATGCTGAACATGCGGGCGGAACACGTGGATGTAATAGGCGCCGAAGTTTGCTCTGCTATACTGAAAAAACAATCTGCCATGGCGAGTTATCGCGTTCATCATGCACTACACCCAGGCCTACAACATCGACGATCTGCATCGCATTGCGCGCAGCCGCTTGCCGAAAGTCTGTTACGAGTTCATGGCAGAGGGCACCGAAGACAATGTGTCGCTGCGCAATAATCGCGATGTGTTCGAACGCATACGCTTGCAGCCGCGCATGCTGAACAACGTTTCCATGCGCACACAGCAAGTTGTTATTCACGGAAAAACATTCCAATCGCCGTTTGGCATCGCGCCCACCGGGGCTGCGGGCCTGTATGGATTTGATGCCGATGTGGCATTGGCGCGTGCTGCGGCGAAAGCGGGCGTGCCGTTTGTGCTGTCCACCGCATCGTTCGTGCCGCTGGAACGTATCACCAAAGAAGTGCCCGATGGGGCCAACTGGTTTCAGTTGTATATGTCCAAGGAACGCGAAGGCGCGGAAAAACTGATCACGCGCGCACGCGATGCCAACTTTGAAGCGCTGGTAGTGACCACCGATATTCCCGTGGGGGCCGCGCGCGAATACAACAAGCGCAATGGATTTGAAGTGCCGTTCAAAATGCGCTTCGGCAGCATGATCGACGGCGCGATGCATCCGCACTGGATGTTCGGCGTGTTTTTGCGCACGCTGCTCGATTCGGGCGTGCCGCGGTTGCAGAATGTCGATTCCAATGTCGGCGGACGCATTGTGTCGAAGAGCATGGCGGAGTTCCGCTCGAAGCGCGATGCGTTGAACTGGGCCGACATGGAATGGGTGCGTTCGATCTGGCCGCGCAAGCTTTACATCAAAGGCATCATGAGCGCCGCCGATGCGCGTGAAGCCGAGCGCATTGGCGCAGACGGCCTATTCGTTTCCAATCACGGCGGACGTCAGTTGGATGGCGCGGTGTCGCCGATGGAAGTGCTGCCGGAAATCGTGGCGGCAGTGGGTGGAAGAATGGTCATCATGATTGACAGCGGATTTCGACGCGGCACCGATATTGTCAAAGCGCTGGCGCTGGGCGCGAACATGGTGTTTCTGGGGCGCGCTACTTTATTTGGCATAGCCGCCGGTGGCGAGGCAGGCGCCTCGCGCGCGCTGGACTTGTTGCGCGGCGAAGTGGATCGCACCATGGGGCAACTCGGTGTGAACCGTGTTGAAGATATCACGCGAGAACATCTGGTGCTGGATGAAGCTCTGTTTAAGAACAATTAAGTACATGTTTTTAAAGGAAATATTATGAAGCAACTCAAACTCCCCGCCGTGTTCATGCGCGGCGGCACCAGCAATGCGGTGGTGTTTCATGCGAAAGATTTGCCGCGTGACCGCGCGCAATGGGACGAAATTTTTCTTGCCGCTATCGGCAGTCCTGATCCGTATGGCCGCCAACTCGACGGCATGGGCGGCGGTGTGTCGTCAGTGTCAAAGGTATGCGTGGTGGGGCCATCGACGCGTCCCGATGCCGATATCGATTACACCTTCGCGCAGGTGCAGGTGAAAAAAGCCGAAGTTGATTACAGCGCGAACTGCGGCAACATGTCGTCGGCGATGGGGCCGTTCGCGGTGGATGAAGGCCTCTTAAAGGTGAATGCGGGAAGCGGGGAAGCCGTAGTGCGCATCCACAACACCAACACTAAGAAAATCATTCAGGCGCGATTTAGCATGGACGAAGGCCTGTCCGAGGTGGATGGCGATCTGGCGATCCCCGGCGTGTCGGGCACGGGCTCGCCGGTGCGGCTGGAATTTTTACAACCCGGCGGTGCGACCACCGGCAAACTGCTGCCGACGGGCAATGTCACTGACGTGCTGGATGTGCCGGGTGTCGGCAAACTCACGGTGTCGATGGTCGATGCGGCGAACGCGACAGTGTTTGTGCGGGCATCCGATTTGGGGCTCACGGGCACGGAAATGCCGGATGCGCTGGAGGCCAATGCCGGGGTGATGCAAAAACTTGGCGTAATCCGCGCGCATGCCGCTGTGGCGATGGGCATCACGAAAACCACCGACGATGCGCTAAAAAAAGGCGGCGTGCCGTTCGTGGGCTTTGTGTCGCCGGCGCAGGACGCGGCGCTGCTGACGGGCGAAAATATCAAGGCAGCAGACGTCGATCTCACGGCGCGCATGCTGTCGAACGGGCAACCGCATCGCGCGCTGCCGCTGACGGTGTCGCTATGCACGGCGGTGGCTGCGCGGCTCGAAGGCAGCGTGGTGCATGCGGCTACGCGCGCGGCGAGTGATCTTAACGCGCCGATTCGCATCGCCATGCCGTCGGGCATTTTGACGGTTGCCGCCAACGTGACGAAGAAAGACGGGCAATGGCATGCCGAGCAGGGCGCGTTCTACCGCACGCAGCGGCGATTGTTTGAAGGCTACGTGTATGTGCGGGCGTCGCTGGTGCCAGGGTTGGTCGCTGCAACACGGGGTAAGCTGAAAGCGGCTTAGTTCCCGTTAATACGCAGGTTATTCACGCTGATCGGTGCAATCCACAACCACGGTGCCGCGCTTCGCCTGAAACTCAACGGCCTCGTGCGCCTCGCCCGTACGCGTGAGCGGGTAAACCGCCGACACGGTGTGTTGCATGCCGCCTTCTTTAAGCCATTGCACGATGTCCCGCTGCGCGCGCTGGCGTGCCGCATGCGGCGCGCCGTTGAGCAGCACGCCGTGGATCGACACATTCTTGCGCATGAGTTCCGGCGCGGTGATGACGGGCGTGACGTTGCCCTTGGTGGCGTAATAGGCGATGGAGCCGTTGGCGGCGAGCACCGCCAGCGTTGTCGCATAGTTACCGCCGAAATCGACATCGACCACATGATCCACGCCCGTGTTATTGGTGAATTCGCGCACGCGCGCGACGACGTCTTCGGTGCGATAGTTGACGCTGGAATCAGCGCCTGCCGCTGCCGCATGCGCGGCTTTCTCGGGTGAACTGACTGTGGCGACGACACGTGCGCCGAAGCGCTTTGCCCATTGCACGGCGTAATGGCCTACCGCGCCAGCGCCACCGGTGACGAGCACCGTCTTTCCGTTGAGATCGCTGCCGGTGTTGCCGCACAAGGTGACACAGCGATGTGCCGTCATACACGGGATGCCGAGACAAGCGCCGTCGTTGAAGGCGGTGTTTTCGGGCAATTCGGAAACCAGACCGGCGTTGAGCGCGATGTACTCGGCAGCGGTGCCCGACAAACGCCCGCCGCGCTGACCGTTGTAAAGCCACACACGCCGGCGGAGCCATGACGCATCGACACCCGCACCGACTTCATCGACAATCCCCGCGCCGTCGCTGTTGGGAATGATCAGCGGGCCTTCCATTGCGTAGGTGCGGCCCACGGTGCGATTGCTGTCGGCGGGATTGACGCCGGATGCATGCAGGTGCACACGCACTTCGCCCGCGCCGGCATGCGGTGTGGGTTGCTCGCCGAACTGCATTACCTCGGCCGGTTTCCCCTGGCGCGTGTACCAAACCGCTTTCATTGATTGTCCATTCCGCTACGGTGTGCATCCATGTTAGCGCATAACCTGACGGTGCCGTTTCTGCACGTCGATCATTTATACCGGTTCATATCGCGCTTGCAAATCTCCGGTGAATTGCAGCGCGCGCCAACAAAAAAGCCGGCCTCGAGTAGAGGGCCGGCTTTTTATCGAACCGCGAGCCTTTAGCGAACAATCGCCGACGGCGGAGGCGGCGCCGAGCCCGGCGGCGGCGGCGCGTAGTATTGCTGCTGCTGCGGAGGCGGCGGATTGTATGTCGGCGCCGGCGGCTGAGGTGAATACTGGGGTGCATAGTATGGCTGCTGCGGCGCCGGTTGCACCTGTGCCTGTTGCGACATGCCACCGGCTACCGGCACACGGTGTCCCTTGGCATACATGCATTGCACATAACCGTTGTCGTAGCGGCGTTGCACGACGTAGCCGGATTGATCGCCTGCGGATGCGCCCGCCAGCGCGCCCATCAGCAAGCCGACGCCCGCGCCAGTGGCAGCGCCGCGTGAACTGCCGCCGATGGCAGCGCCCGCCACGGCGCCGACTGCGGTGCCGACGACGGCGCTTTTCACCGCGCTGTTTTCCTGTGTTTCGGTCGGCGTGGCGCCCGATACCTGCAGCGCGTACTGGCGGCACGAGGCATCGTCCATGCGGAAGCTATCGAAATCCTTGCCGCTGCCCGGCAATGCCATGCGGCTGGGCCCGGTGGGGATCGTGGTGCAACCGGCAGCGAACAATGCCACGGCCAGCAAGGGAACAATGCGACGTTTCATGAAGATCACCTGAAGTTAACGCGTGGCGTGCGGTATCACGCGCTGCCATGGCGTCGCGCAATTTTGCACATGCGGATAATACGTTTGCGTGTCCTGGCAGAAATACCAGTATTGTTGTTGCGGCAGCGCTTGGGGGGCGGGCGGCGCCACAGGCGCGGGCGCCGGGGCATACGAGGGCTGTTGCTCCACATAAACCACCGGTTGCTCGCGGATCACCACGGGGCGGTAGTAATACGGGTCGTGGTAATAAGGACGGTAGTAGGGCCACGGCGATATGAACAAGGGCGCGCCGATATACACGCCGACGCGGGCGCGATGATGGTGGTGGTGTTGCGCCTGCGCGTACGACGCGGCAAACGCCAGCGCGCCGAAGGCGCCGAGGGCGGCCAACACGGTAGAAACAATTCTTTTCATGGCAAATCTCCGCATCCCGTTAATGCTATAAACGCGATGATAGGCGTACCGCTGACCGTATGCGTGCCGATATTGTTACAAAATGTAACTTGTTGTTTTTAAAAAATAATTTTAGTTTTAAACCGTGACATTTTCACGCGTGGCTTGATCTGAATGCGCCGCCCGTGACACAGTGCATGGCTGATCGAAAAAACCAAAAGTAAAAAAGGAAAGCACATGAACGCCAAAGACAACGCCGCCAGCGCTGCGGCTCACGCTATTGTTCACGACAAACCCGTCGCCAGCCGCCCCGGCGAAAGCTTCTGGGGCAGCGACGCGGTCGCGATGATGTTGCGCGAACTCGACATTCCGTACATCGCTCTGGTACCCGGCGCGAGTTATCGCGGTCTGCACGACAGCATCGTCAATCTGCTCGGCAATCGTTCGCCGCAAATGGTGCTGTGCGTGCATGAAGAAACCGCGGTGGCGATCTCGCATGGCTACGCCAAAGTCACCGACAAGATGATGGCCAGCGGCCTGCACGCCAATATCGGCATGATGCGCGCCATCATGTCGATTTATAACGCGTGGTGTGATCGCGCGCCGATACTGATTTTGGGCGCGACCGGCCCGTGGGATGCCACGCAGCGCCGTCCATGGATCGACTGGATACACACCACCACCGATCAGGGCGGGTTGATTCGCAATTTCACCAAGTGGGACAACCAGCCGGGTTCGCCCGGCGCTGCCGTGGAGGCGCTGATGCGCGCTTCGCAAATTGCGCAGACGGCACCCAAAGGCCCGACGTACATCAATCTCGAAGTGAGTATGCAGGAAGGCAAGATCGGTCCGATGCCGGCGCTGCCCGATCCAAAACGCAACGCGCCGCCGCAATCACCACAGCCTTCAGCCGACTTGGTTGCTGCTGCCGCGAAGTTACTTTCTAACGCAAAAAATCCGGTGATTTTCGCCGGACGCTGCTCGCGCAGCGAAGCCGGCTGGAAAGCGCGCATCGCACTCGCCGAAAAACTCAACGCGCCGGTGTTTACCTTCGTCAAACTTGCGGCGGCTTTCCCGACGGATCACCGATTGCATGCCGCGCCGCCGGGATCGTACCTCACGGACGAAGGACGTGCGATGGTGCGCGAGGCCGACGTGGTGTTGTCGCTGGATGCGCTGGATTTGTCCGGCACGTTAAAGCAAGCCTACGGCGATAAGCCGATTACCGCCAAAGTGATACAGGTCTCTTG
>JBEBHE010000495.1:0-2118 GCA_040081205.1 Burkholderiales bacterium
ATGGCCCATGATGTGATTTGCCTGCGGCCCGAAGCGGATTTCCTGCGCATCGGCGTCACGCCGCCCGCGACGCTGAGCATCGCCTACCGCGCGCCCGCCGATGCCGATGTGCCCGCGCTGTGCCGCGAAGCCAAAGTGATGGTAGTCCCTGCCGTCGGTCCCAAAATTCCCGTTGCATGGCTCGAAGGCAGCGCCGTTAAACTGGTGCAATTCACCGGCGCGGGCGTGGATCGCGTTGATGAAGCCGAGATGAAACGTCTCGGCATCGCGGTCGCCAATGTGCCTGGCGGCAGCAACAGCGCGATGGCGGAATACACTGTGGTCAATGCGCTGAATCTGATGCGCAAATTTGTGTGGGCGGATGGCGAAATCAAGGCAGGCCGTTACGAACCCGCACGCGCGAGCATGGTGTCGGCCAATCTGCCGGGACTGGAAGGCCGTACCGTCGGCGTGATCGGCCTCGGCGTGATCGGACAAGTCGTGGCGCAGGCATTTCAGCGCTTCGGCGCAAACATCGTTTATTTCGATCCGGCGCCGCGCGACGCAGCTGCGAAAATCCTTGGCGCAACGTCGATGTCGCTGCATGAACTGCTCAAGATTTCGGATGTGGTGACGTTGCACGTGCCGCTGTTCGACGCCACCCGCAATCTCATCAGCGAGAAAGAACTCGCGATGATGAAAAAAGGTGCGATCCTGATCCAGGCTTCACGCGGCGGCATCGTCGATGAAACGGCATTGGCAGCCAGCCTGACGTCAAGCCACTTGGGTGGCGCTGCGGTTGACGTCTACAGCAAAGAGCCTGCCGAGCCTTCCAATCCATTGCTTGCGCTGAAGGGTGAAGCAGCTGGCCGGATTCTTTTCACACCCCACATTGCGGGCGTGTCGTTGCAGGCGTTTCAGATATTGTTCCGCGCTTCGTGGGAAAATGCCGAGCGGGTCATTTTACGCGGTGAAGCGCCGCTGAATCGCCTGTATTAATCAACCAACGCAGGAGCACTATTTTGGCAAAGAACGGACTCGGCATAGCCGTCATCGGCTCAGGCCGCATCGGCACCTTGCGCGCGCGGCTGGCGGGCATGCACCCCTCGGTGAAATTTCTCGCGGTATCGGATATCGATCCGGCCAAGGCCGCGGCACTCGCCAAATTATCCGGCGCGCATTTTCACACCAGCGACAACAACGCGGCCATTGAGCATCCCGATGTCGATGCGATTTTTGTCTCCACGCCGGAACAGGAACACGCCGAACCGATCAAGCACGCGCTGAGGTTGGGCAAACCGGTACTGTGCGAAAAGCCGATCGGGCTGACGCTTAAAACCGCCGACGACATACTCGACACGCTTGCCAAAACCAACGGCAAGCTGCGCTTCGGCTACAGCCGCCGCTACAAAGAATGTTTTCTGCGTTCAAAAGAACAAGTGGTGCAGGGCCGACTGGGCAAAATCATCGGCGGTATGGCGCGCGTCTATAACTCGCGCGCGCAGACCTTCCAGATATTGAAGCGTGATCCGCATGCCACGCCGGTGCTGGACGTGCTCACCTATTACGTCGATCTGATGTGCTGGTTTCTGGAGGGCAACCGGCCGGTGGAAGTGGTGGCACGCGGCCAGTACGGCATTTTCAAGGAAGCCGGCTACGATTGCCACGACGCGACCTGGGCCATCGTCACCTTCGCTGACGGCGCCGCGATCAACTTCGGCATCAGCTATTCACTGCCGGCGAATTTCCCGACGCAGGGTCAATCGGATCGCGTGGAACTGCTCGGCACCGACGGCACCATGCTGGTCGATGATGATCACAAGGAACACATGATCTATACCGACCACGGCGTGCCGCATCCGTACGTGCCGGGCCACAGCATCAACATGGCGTTCCTCGGCAGCAACTCCGCCGGCGACTGGGCAATGGGTAATTTCTGGGGATCGCTCGGCAATGAAACGCGCGCGTGGATCGATCACCTCGTCACCGGCGCGCCCATCTGTCACACCACACCGGAACAGGCGCGCATCAATCTTGAAACCACGATTGCGATTGAACGTTCAGTGGCTACCGGGCAAGCGGTGCGGCTGCCGCTGGAAACCTGAATACCGTTAAGCGATGAGCGCAAAAGAATAACTC
>JBEBHE010000222.1:0-8114 GCA_040081205.1 Burkholderiales bacterium
CGGATGGATTCCCTGCCATTCGGCAGACGCACCGTATCGGAAACCACGTGCAATAAATTTCCCTGGAATACCGTAGTCGAGGTGAGCTGCTGCTCGCGCATATCCTGACTCGCCTTTTCATGCGCAGTCATAATTGGTTCCGCGTCGAAGACTGAACTATTACAACGATGCCAGTATCGAACTCGCGCACAGCGTCATCAGCGGCTGCGGAAAAACACCGAAGACCAAAATCGCAAGGCCATTCACCGACATCAGCATACGGGCATCCGTCCGCGGCAGGATCGGCGCGCTATCCTCTGGTTCATCGAAATACATGAGCTTGACTATGCGCAAGTAGTAAAACGCGCCGATCAGCGAAAATACCACCGCGATCACCGCCAGCCACACATGTCCCGCCTCCACGATGG
Source organism: Burkholderiales bacterium (assembly GCA_040081205.1). Lineage (GTDB taxonomy): Bacteria > Pseudomonadota > Gammaproteobacteria > Burkholderiales > SG8-41 > UBA5216. Next base: position 408 of record JBEBHE010000222.1, read on the forward strand.
CCTGCAGCACAGAAAACTTCGCGTAAAAACCAAGCGTGGGCGGCACACCCGCCATCGAAAACATCAGCAGCAGCATCAAAAACGCCAGCCACGGACTGCGCTGATTCAGCCCTTTGTAGTCGGCCAGATGGTCGGCCTCGAACCCATTTCGCGACAACAACATAATCATGCCGAACGTGCCCAGATTCGTCAGCACATATACGACGACGTAAAACATGCTTGACGCGTAACCATTAAGGCCGCCTGCGATTATGCCGATCAACAAAAATCCCATATGGGAAATGGTTGAATACGCCAGCATGCGTTTCAAGTTGGTTTGTGCGATAGCGGTGATATTGCCGACGATCAGCGAGAGCACCGCCATCACCGCCAGCATTTGCTGCCAGTGCGCCTGAATCTCTTCAGTGCCGAGCCCCTGTACCAACAAACGAATCAGGAACGCAAACGCCGCCAGTTTCGGCACCGAGCCGATAAATAGCGTCACCGCCGTTGGCGCGCCGTGATACACGTCCGGCAACCACATGTGAAACGGCACGGCACCGAGCTTGAATCCGATGCCCGCCAACAGAAATACCAATCCGAACACCAGCACGAGATTTTTTGCGCCATCGTCGGCAATCACCGAGGCGATACGCGTAATTTCCAGAGAACCTGTCGCACCGTAGATCATCGACATTCCATAGAGCAGCATCCCGGATGCGAGCGCGCCCAATACAAAATACTTCATGGCGGCTTCGGTAGCCGTGGCGGAATCCCGTTGCAAGGCCACCATCGCATACAGTGAAAGGCTCAGCAGTTCCAAACCGAGGTAGAGCGTGAGGAGATGGTTGGCCGAAATCATTACCATCATGCCCAGCGTTGCAAACAGCACCAGCGCAAAAAACTCGCCCCGAAACATGCCGCGCACGGAAATGTAGTCGCGCGAATACACCAGTATCGCCATCACGCCAAAATAGGTAATCAGCTTGAGTACGTCCGACATCACGTCGCCGACGAACATGCCGCTGAAGGTATGCACAGCCTCGCCCGTACTCATATACGCTGCGGTCATCCAAGTGACTACCGCGCACCCCGCCAGCGCCAACTGCGAAAGCATGTAGGTAATACCCCGATGCTCATCACTCACAAACAGATCCGCGATCAGAATCACGCACGCCATGGCGAGCAGGAAAATCTCGGGGTACGCCGGCCAGAGAGGTTGTATATATTGCATTATTGCACCGGCAACTTCTTGTGCATCACGTGAGACAGCAAATCGCTCACTGAGGTGTGCATCAATTCGGCGAATGGATCCGGCCATACACCCATGAACAGCACTGCGACCGCCAGCAGCCCCAGCACTAGAAATTCGCGCAAGTTGATGTCCTTGAGATCCGCCACATGCGAATTGGCCACCACGCCGAATATCACACGCTTGTACATCCACAGCGTGTAGGCCGCGCCGAATATCAACGTTGTGGCCGCGGCGAATGCATACCAAAAATTCGCCTGCATCGCGCCCAATATCACCGTGAACTCGCCCACAAATCCGCTGGTACCCGGCAGGCCCGCATTGGCCATCGCGAACAACATGAAAAACGCGGCAAATACCGGCATAGTGTTCACCACGCCACCATAGTCACCGATAGTGCGTGTATGCATGCGATCATAGAGCACGCCCACGCACAGGAACATTGCGCCGGAAATAAAGCCGTGCGAAACCATCTGCAGCACCGCGCCTTCGATGCCTTGCGTGTTAAAAATGAATAGGCCCAAGGTGACAAAACCCATATGCGAGATCGAGGAATAGGCGATGAGTTTTTTCATGTCCGTTTGCACTAGTGCCACCAACCCGATATACACCACGGCCACCAGCGACAGAAAAATCATGAAACCGGCCAGCGCGTGGCTCGCATCCGGTACAATCGGCAGCGACAGCCGCAGAAAGCCGTAGCCGCCCAGTTTCAGCATAATCGCAGCCAGCACCACCGAGCCGCCGGTCGGCGCCTCCACGTGCGCATCCGGCAGCCAGGTATGCACCGGCCACATCGGCACTTTCACGGCAAATGCCATGAAGAACGCGAAGAAAATAAATACCTGCGCGCCCATGGTGAGCGGCGTATTGTAAAAATCAAGCAGTGAAAAACTGTTGCCCGAGGCAAAATAAAGATAAATCAATGCGACCAACGACAACAATGAACCGAACAAGGTGTACAGAAAAAACTTGATCGACGCATACACGCGATTGGGGCCGCCCCAGATGCCGATAATCAGGAACATCGGTATCAGCGTCGCCTCAAAAAACACGTAGAACAGCAACGCATCCAGCGCGCAGAACACGCCGTTCATCAGTCCCGACAGAATCAGAAATGACGCCATGTATTGCGCAACGCGTTTCTGAATAATCTCCCAGCCTGCCAGCACCACTACAACCGTGGTAAAACTGTTGAGCAGCAGCAACAGCAGCGAAATGCCATCGATGCCGAGGTAATAGCGTGCATTGAAGGCGTCTATCCACTCCACGTTCTGCACATACTGAAAGCCGCTCATCGCCGGACTGAATCCCGCGTAAATAGGCAACGTCACCAGCAAGCCGAGCACAGCGCCCACCAGCGCGATGATGCGCGCGAGCGGCGCATTACGATCGGAACCGGTGGCGAGTACCAGCACACCGAAAACTATCGGCGTCCAGATCGCAAGGCTTAATAGCGGCAGGGAATACATTAACGTAAGTATTTGTTTTTAAAGTATTATTTTAAGGTATCAATGACCACAATGTAATCGTTAGCAGCAACACAATGCCGAAGATCATCGCGAACGCATAGTTGTAGATGTAGCCGGATTGCAGCTTGCGGATAACCGTTGAAAACCAGCCTACCGTGCGCGCCGAGCCGTTGACGATCACGCCATCGATCACTGCGACATCGCCGCCTTTCCACAAGCCTGTGCCGATCAAGCGCGCACCGCCCGCGAAGAACCAGTCGTTGAAACGGTCAAGTCCATATTTGTCCATCAGGATGGTTACCACTACACCCCACTTCGCGCGCAACACCGCAGGCAGATCGGGGCGCAACACGTAGAGGTAATAGGCTGCGCCTGCGCCAGTCACCGCCAGCCAAAACGGAACGCTGGTAAACCCATGCGTAATCATGTTCATCACGCCGTGAAACTCATGCTTGAGTGTAGCGATGGCCGGATGCGCCGCTGACACTGTGATGGCGTTGCCGAAATAATCACCGAATACGAATTGACCAATAATCCAGCCCGCGCATACCGACGGAATCGCCAGCAACACCAAGGGTAACGTTACTACCCAGGGGGATTCGTGCGGCTTACTCGGACGACTGTCGTGATGATCATCGTGGCTGTGTGCGTCATGCTGATGGGCGCGTTCCGCATCACACGCCATCACGGCGGGATCGTGCGAATCAGCAAACCGCTCTTTGCCATGGAATGCGTAAAACACAAGGCGAAATGAATAGAAGCCACCGACCAGCACGCCCGCAGTCGCCAGCACGTAGGCAAAGCCTGCGCCAGCCAGCGGTGACGCATGCAATGCTTCAATAATCGTGTCCTTCGAGAAAAAGCCCGCGAACGGCGGTAGGCCGGCGTTGGCTAGCGCACCGATCAGCATCGTCAGATAGGTAATCGGCATGTATTTGGCGAGTCCGCCCATCTTGCGCATATCCTGCTCGTGATGCATGGCAATAATCACCGAGCCCGCTCCGAGGAACAGCACCGCCTTGAAAAACGCATGCGTGAATAGATGGAATATCGCCGCCGAATACGCCGAAGCGCCCAGTGCCATCGTCATATAGCCCAGTTGCGACAGCGTGGAATACGCCACCACGCGCTTGATGTCGTATTGCACGGTCGCGATCAACGCCATGAAAAATGCGGTGATCGCACCGATGGTCATCACAAACGTCAGCGCGGTATCGGACAACTCAAACAACGGCGACATGCGTGCCACCATGAAAATGCCCGCGGTCACCATGGTTGCGGCATGGATCAACGCGGAAATCGGTGTCGGGCCTTCCATCGAATCGGGCAGCCACACATGCAGCGGAAATTGGGCCGACTTTCCCATTGCGCCGATGAACAGCAAGATGCAGATCACCGTCATCAACGACCACGCCGCGCCGGGAATGATCTCTATGGTATTGGTGGATAGACTTTTTGCATTGGCGAACACCGATGCGTAATCCAGCGTACCGAAATACATCAGCACCAACGCGATGCCGAGCAGAAACCCAAAGTCGCCGACACGGTTCACAAGGAAAGCCTTGAGATTGGCGTAAATCGCAGTCGGCCGCGTGTACCAAAAGCCGATCAGCAGATACGACACCAGCCCGACTGCCTCCCAACCAAAGAACAACTGAAGGAAGTTATTGCTCATCACCAGCATCAGCATCGAAAACGTAAACAGCGAGATGTAGCTGAAGAAGCGCTTGTAGCCGGGATCATCCGCCATGTAACCGATGGTGTAGATATGCACCATCAGCGACACAAACGAGACCACCACCATCATCGTGGCCGATAGCGGGTCAATCAAAAATCCAATTTCAAATTTGGCGTTGCCCGACACCATCCAGGTGTAAAGCGCGCCATTGAAAACGTTGCCCTGCATCACATCCTGATACACCAGGACAGATGCGATCGTGCAAATAATCATGCAGATGATCGTGATCCAGTGCGTCGCGCGCCGGCTCAACGCCCAGCCGCACAGGCCCGCGGCAATGGCGCCGAACAACGGCGCCAGCGGGACGAGTAGATAAAGTTTTTGCATTGCGGTCATAGTCTTGTTCGGCGTGAAGCTCGTCCGTCGCTATCCCTTAAGCTTGTCCAGATCTTCGACATTGATCGTGCTCAGGTTACGAAACAGCACCACCAGAATTGCCAAACCAATGGCTGATTCCGCCGCCGCAACGGTCAAAATAAAAAACACAAAAATCTGCCCCGCTGGGTCGTTCAAGTAATGCGAGAACGCCACAAAATTCATATTCACCGCCAGCAGCATCAATTCGATTGCCATGAGCAATACGATGATGTTCTTGCGATTGAGGAATATACCAACCACTGAGATCGCGAACAGAATGGCGCCCAGCATCAGATAATGGGACAGCGGGATCATGACTTGCCGCCTTCCTCGCCATCCTGCCGCGCCTCGCTTGCCATAGTGACGATACGCACACGATCCTTGCGCTGGATACTGATTTGCGCCGATGGATCCAGATATTTGGACAGCTTACGCTTGCGCAAGGTCAGTGCAATCGCCGCCACAATCGCCACCAGCAGAATGACCGCCGCGATCTCAAACGGATATACATACTCTGTGTAAATGAGCAGGCCGAGTTCCTTGGTGTTGCTATAACCCGCAGGTAACGACGGCGGCGTCGGCACATCGCCGAATCCGCCCGACCGATTGATCAGGATCATGCTCATTTCCACCACCAGCACCAGCGCCACGATGCCGCCCAGCGGCAGGTAGCGCCAGAAACCTTCGCGCAGCTTGGCGAGATTGATATCCAGCATCATCACCACGAACAGGAACAACACCATCACTGCACCGACGTAAACCAGCACCAGCGTGATCGCCAAAAACTCCGCCTGCAACAACAACCAAATACCTGATGAGGTAAAGAACGCCAGCACCAGCAGCAATGCCGCATGAATCGGATTGCGTGCCGTAATCACGCCCAGCGCCGCGACGATCAAGACGGTGGAAAGGAAATAAAAAATAAAAGTCTGAAAGGTCATTCGTGGATTACCGGTACCGCGCGTCAGCCGCGCGATCTGTCGCTATTTGCGCTTCGTAGGCATCGCCGATGGAAAGGAGCATGGGCTTGGTGTAAATCAAATCGCCGCGCTTCTCGCCGTGATACTCGAAAATCCGTGTTTCCACGATGGAATCCACCGGGCAGGATTCTTCGCAGAATCCGCAAAAAATACACTTCGTAAGATCGATGTCGTAGCGCGTAGTGCGGCGCGTACCGTCGTTACGTTGTTCAGATTCAATGGTGATCGCCAGCGCCGGACACACCGCCTCGCACAGTTTGCAAGCGATGCAGCGCTCTTCACCGTTGGGATAGCGGCGTAGCGCATGCAGTCCGCGGAAACGTCCGCTCTGCGGTGTCTTTTCTTCGGGAAACTGCACCGTGATTTTACGCGCAAATAAATAACGCCCGGTGAGCATCATGCCCTTCACCAGTTCGAACAAGAGAAATGTGCGGAAGAATCCGCTGATCTTGTCGATCATGCTCATTTGCTCACTTCCACCATATCCACAAGGGCGTCTGCATCCACGCGCCGAGCACGACGATCCAAACCAGCGTAACCGGAATAAACACTTTCCAGCCCAGACGCATGATCTGATCGTAGCGGTAACGCGGGAACGTCGCGCGGAACCACAAAAAGCTCGACACCACCAGAAACGCCTTGAACAACAGCCACAAAAAGCTCGATGCACCCAACACGCCCCATGATGCCGGGAACGGCGACAGCCATCCGCCCAGGAACATGAGCGCGCACAACATCGACACCAAAATCATGTTGGCGTATTCGGCGAGGAAAAACACCGCGAAGGTCATACCCGAGTACTCGACATGAAAGCCCGCGACAATTTCCGATTCACCTTCAGCCACGTCAAACGGTGCGCGATTCGTCTCTGCAACGCCAGCAATCAGGTAAGTCAGGAATAACGGAAACAGCGGCAGCCAGAACCATCCAAACACGCCGTAGGCGCTTTGCTGTCCTTTGACGATTTCCACCAGATTCAGGCTCTGCGCTGCCATCAATACACCCACCAGCGCGAACCCCATGGCAATTTCATACGACACAATCTGCGCCGCCGAACGCATGGCGCCGAGAAATGCATATTTGGAATTCGACGCCCATCCCGCAATAATCACGCCGTACACGCCCATTGACGTAATCGCCATGATGTACAGCAGACTCGCGTCGATATTGGCTAGCACCATTTCCGGGTCGAACGGCACCACCGCCCATGCCGCCAGCGCCGGCATAATCGTCAGAACAGGTGCCGCTACAAACAGCAGCTTGTTGGACCCCGACGGAATAATGATTTCCTTCATCATCAGCTTGACGCCGTCGGCAACGGGTTGCAGCAGCCCCATCGGCCCGACACGATTCGGTCCCAGGCGCAGTTGTATCCAGCCAATCACCTTGCGTTCCCACAACGTGAGGTAGGCCACGCTCAGCATGATCGGCACAACAATGCAGATGATCAGCAGCAAGATTTTCACGCCGTACAACACATACGGCGCGATCTCGTTGCCGAAGATCGCTGCGACTACCGCGGCGAGCAATCCCCACAGCATATAGCCAAAATTAATGATGGGCTGAAACACCGCGTTCACACAGCCACCCCGTTGTTCATTCGTTGGCCCGCGATACGCTCAACGGCGAGTTCAGTGCTGGCGGCGCCTAGTCCAGCAGTTTCTTCACGCGCAGCCGCCAGCCTTATGCAACCGGCGGGCAACTTGTCGTCTATTGCATACGCCACTACCGCCTCACCGCCACCTTGGTGCACGCGCACGCTGTCCCCATCCCGCAGGCCTAACTCGTCCGCGAGCGCACGATTCATGCTCGCCAGTGGTGGCTGCCCATCACGCGTTTTTTGCAGTGCCGGCGCGCGGCGCACAATCGCGTCGGCAGCGTAGATCGGCGTTTCAGCAATGCGCTGGAGCCCAGAGCCGGCCGCTGTCC
>JBEBHE010000496.1:0-2113 GCA_040081205.1 Burkholderiales bacterium
TTCGGCAGAAAGCGCCGCTTGGTTTTGTTATTTGCGTGGGAAACGTTGTTACCCACCATCGGCTTCTTGCCGGTGACCTGACATACGCGTGACATGATAAATCCTCAAACCTGTGAATGTGGAACTTGCAAAGACCTAGCAAAGGGGGCGAATTCTACACGAAATCAGGCCGTTCACTCAAGGACTTAGCTGCATTACGGCGTTTTCCCGGCGGTGGCACGCCCGCTATTTTTTATTAAAAACTAATTTAAAAACAAATACTTACAATATCCCTCGCTCCGCGAACGACATCGTACTGTCGGCGCCCACCACAAAATGATCCAGCACCCCCACATCCACCAGCGCCAAAGCGCGCTTTAACGTCGCGGTTAAGGTCTCATCGGCGCGACTCGGCTCGGCCACGCCCGACGGATGATTATGCGCAAAAATCACCGCCGCCGCGTTGTGATGCAGCGCGCGTTTAACCACCTCTCGCGGATAGACGCTGGTCTGTGTGAGTGTGCCGCTGAATAAATCCTCCACCGCCAGCACACGATTTTGCGCATCGAGAAACACACCGACGAACACTTCATGCGGACGATGGTGCAACCGCAGCCGAAGGTAATCGCGCACTGATGTCGGCGAGTTGAGCGCCACACCCTGCTTCAGCTTTTCACCCAACGCGCGTTGCGCCATCTCCAGCACCGCCTGCAATTGCACGTACTTGGCTTCGCCCAACCCATGAATACTGCAGAAGGCTTTTTGGTCTGCGCCGCATAACGCCGACAGCGAACCGAATTGCGCCACCACATCGCGCGCCAGATCGACTGCGGATTTCCCGGTCACACCGGTGCGCAGAAAAATCGCCACCAATTCCGCGTCGGATAACATTGCCGCGCCTTTGGACAGCAGTTTCTCGCGCGGACGATCGTCAACGGGCCAATCGGTGATTGCCATTTTAGGAAGAACCATGAAGGTTGAATCGTGCTGAACGGTCGAGGATGCCTGTGGTTTACCTTCAACACCCTCATTTCACCTTGTTTTACGTTTCGTGGCGGTACGTTACACTCATGGCTTACTCGCGCAGAAAGCGCTATATGACTGATATTTCAAGTAAAAAAGTGGTTTTGGGCGTTACCGGCGGGGTCGCGGCATACAAAGCCGCCGAACTCGTGCGCCGCCTGGGTGACCACGGCATCGACGTGCATGTCGTCATGACACAGGCTGCCTGCGGCTTCATCACGCCCGCCACGATGCAAGCGCTTTCCGGCAATCCGGTTTACACCGACATGTGGGATGCACGCATCAGCAACAGCATGGCGCATATCGAATTGTCGCGCGACAAAGCAGCCATCATCATCGCGCCCGCCACCGCTGATTTCATCGCCAAGCTCGTGCATGGCCATGCGGACGATCTGCTATCAACGCTGTGTCTCGCGCGCGACTGCGCGTTGCTTGTCGCCCCCGCGATGAACCGCCAGATGTGGGATCACCCCGCGACACAACGCAACGCCGCGCAACTGGCAAAAGACGGCGTAACGCTGCTCGGCCCTGCCAGCGGCGATCAAGCCTGTGGTGAAACCGGCGCCGGGCGCATGCTTGAAGCGCAAGACATTGCCGATGCCGTAGCCGCGTTCCTCGCACCGAAAACACTCACCGGCGTGCGCGTGCTGATGACCGCAGGCCCGACGTTTGAACCGATCGATGCGGTGCGCGGCATCACCAACCGCAGTTCCGGCAAGATGGGCTATGCCATTGCACGAGCTGCCATGGGCGCCGGGGCAAAAGTCACGCTGATCTCAGGCCCCAGCAGCCAGCTTGTGCCGGCAGGCGCAGCGGTGACTCACGTGCAAAGTGCCGCGGAGATGTTCGATGCGGTGAAACGCAATGCCAAACTGGCGGATATTTTTATCGGCGTCGCAGCCGTTGCCGATTATCGCGTGGACAAACCGCGCGGACACAAAATCAAGAAGACGGATAAATCGCAACTAACCTTGAAGTTATTGCCAAACCCGGACATCCTCGGCTGGGTCGCCGCGCAAACCAAGCCGCCGTTCACTATAGGCTTCGCCGCGGAAAGCCAAAACCTCGAAACCTACGCCGACGAAAAACGCCGCCGTAAAAAAGTGAATAT
>JBEBHE010000223.1:0-8084 GCA_040081205.1 Burkholderiales bacterium
GTACCGATTTCAAAAAGCACATCGGCGAACGTGTACGCAAAGGCAAAGCCACGGTGCTGATGCGCACCATGGTCACGCAAGTATTGACCGAGGATAATCGCGCCTACGGCGTGCTGGCATTCAACTTTCGCAGCGGCGAATGGTACGCAATACGCGCCAAGACAGTGGTGCTGGCGGCGGGCGACGTAAATCGCATTTCGAAAAACGCCTCCGGCATGGCGTTCGATTCGTGGCATTTCCCGTACAACACCGGCGATGCGCAGGCGATGGCGTATCACGCCGGCGCCACGCTGGCCAACATGGAATCGGTGGAAACCACGCTTACACCCAAAGGGTTTTCGGTGCAGGGATTGAACGCGCTGGTGAGTCTGGGCGCGCACTTCGTCAACAAGAGCGGTGAACGTTTCATGTTCCGCTACGATACTAAAGGCGAGAATGCGAGACGCGCGGTGCTAGCCGACGCGGTGATTAACGAACACCTGCTCGGCAACGGGCCGATCTATCTCGATTGCCGCCATTTGCCGCCCGACATGCTGGATCACATGGCGCACACCTTGCAAGTTGATCGCTACACCTTGCCTGCGTATTACCAGCAGAAAAATGTGGATTTTCGTACCGAGTTAATCGAGGTTTCCATAGCGGAATTGTCAATCCGCCGTAGCGGCGTGTATTTCCGCGGCAGCGGCCTGGCGGTTGATACCAATGGCGAATCCTCGGTCGAGGCCTTGTTCGCGGCGGGCGATTGCGCCACGGTGAGCGGCGGTATCGCGGGCGCGGCTGTGCTGGGGCACATCGCGGGCGAGGGTTTGGTGCAACGCATTGCCGCGAGCAACGGTTCGTTGCCCGCCATCGACATGAAAGCAGCGGATGCCTTTCGCGCGGAATCGCAGGCGCACCTCGCGCGCAGCGGAGGTGAGACGTGGAAAGCATTTGAAGATCAAACCCGTCAGACGGTGACGGATTACGTTGGCGTGCGGCGCAATGAAAAAGGACTCAAGCTTGCGATGGATACCTTGCGCGCGCTGGCCAAACGCGAGCCGTTGATGCAGGCGCCCGATTTGCACAGTCTGATGCGCGTGCATGAAGCGAAAAACGTGCGCATGAATGCCGAAATCATGGCCGCCGCGTCGCTGGCGCGGCCCGAAACCCGCACTGGCTCCGCGCATTGGCGGCTGGATTTTCCCAAGCCCGACGAACAGAATTGGCGCAGATTCGTGTTGGTGGAGCATGGTAACGACGGCCCCGCGACGCGCACCTTGTCGACCGATCGCCCGCTGTCCGATTCATTCGTGCGCAACGCAGCCACTGTGTGACGATCAGACGAAAATCATGACGACAACCGTACACAACCCCATCCGCATCGACGAAGACAAATGCGTGCGCTGCGACCTATGCGACTGGATTTGCCCCGGCGATCTGATCTATCACGACGAAGGCAACAAAAAGGCTTTGCCCGTGATCAAGTATCCTGACGAGTGCTGGTACTGCGGCTTGTGCCAGTCGATCTGTCCAGTGGATGCGATCGACATTATCTTCCCCGAACAGATGACGCATAACACGACGGATGTAGCAACGTTGTTGGGAAAAGTCGTGGAGTAATCAGCCTGAACGGTCTGAATGAGGTTATCGCGCCGGTGCAAATCTCTGCACGCGTCTCCCCGTGCGCACTTCCGCCGTATACAAATTAGCGCGTGAGTCCACCGCCAAGTTGTGCAGTCCATAGAACTCGCCTGCCATGCGTCCCAGTCGACCGAACGAGGCGACGCGCTCGCCGGTGTCGCGGCGCACGATGTAGATTTCGCCGTTGGTGCCGTCACCCACGAACAAATAGGTTTGCAGCGGGTCGGGCGACAGAATCATGTCATGCACGGTGCCGTTGATCATGGTCTTGGGCTCGATCACGAACTGGCGCACGAACTTGCCGGCTTTCTCGAACACCTGAATGCGGTTGTTGGTGCGGTCACACACGTAGAGCAGGTTGTCACGGCCTAAACGCACGCAATGCACCGGGTTGGCGAACTGCGGTGATTCAGGGTTGAACACACGCATCTTGGTGTCGTCGGGCTTGTTGCCGTAGGCGCCCCAGTGCCGCTTGTATGTGCCGCTGGCAGCGTCGAACACGATCACGCGTTTGTTGCCGTAGCCGTCGGCGACGTAAAGTTCATTGGCGACAGGGTCGAGTTCCATCGAGGCGGGGCGACCGAGTTGGGTGGGGCTGTTACTGCCTTCGGATTTGCCCGGCTTGCCGATTTGCAGAATGAATTTTCCGTCGCGCGTGAATTTGAGGATGTGATGATCTTTCGGATCGTTGCCGCCGATCCACACGTCGCCTTTCGGATCGACGTAAATGCCGTGTTCGTTGGTCGGCCAGTTGTAACCTGCGCCGGGTCCACCCCACGCCTGCACCACGTTGCCCGCCGCATCGAACTCGATCACCGCCGGCGCGGGCCGACAGCATCTGGCAGTCGGTGGATTTTCCGCTGCGCCGGTTTCGAGCCGTTCAATCGTGCGTGGCCGATGGATGATCCACACATGATCCTTGCTATCGACGTGCAATCCCGCGACCTGGCCCAGCGCCCATTGATTCGGCAGCGGCTTGGGCCAGAATGGATCAACCTGATAGCGTGGCGGGGTGCCGGTAGTCTGTGTGCCGCCGCTGCCGGTGGTTGAGGTGCAACTTGCTAGTGTGAAAGCAAGTATGGCGATGGTGGCGGCAATGGCGATTTTCATTCTTCTCCCCCTTTAGATACTGCGCTTTGTCTTGATGCAGATGAAATACCGACGCTGTCATTCCTGCCTGTGCGGAAATGACAACGGTAGTTGTTCTTAGGGATATTGCTTCGCAGCTTGCCACCGATCAAGCTTGTCGCGTGCGCTGTTAATCGAGCGATCCATCGCGCTATCATGCCCCGGCATTTTCGCGGTGAGTTCGATCACATAGCCGTTCGGATCGCGGAAATAAATCGAATGCAGAAAACCATGATCGGCGATGCCGCGCGTGTCGATGCCCAACGTTTTGCCTTTGGCCAACATGGCGTTCAACGTGGCTTCATCGACTTCGAGTGCGATGTGCAGATCAAAGTCGTGCTGTTTTTTGAATTCGAACGGCATGTCCGGCGCTTCAAAAAAAGCGAGAAACGAGCCGTCGCCCATTTCGTAAAAGCTGTGCAGCACGCAGGTCTTGCGGCCACTTTAGGTCTCAACAATCTCGAAGGCTTCGGCCAGCGGCAGTCCGAGAAAATCCTCGTAAAATTTCCGCGTGGCTTCGGCGTCGCGGCAGCGATAGGCATTGTGGTGCAGTCCACGGATAGTCACAATTGCCCCGTTGTAAAAATCGTTTAAAAACAAATACTTATGAAATTTAATCGCGGCGGCACACAATATCGTGCGTACAGCGCGAACGATTGTACGCCGAACAGCGGCGCAACAAGCGTCACATACATGTCAGATTGTGGCGCGTTTTGCGGGCGTGTGCGTGGCACGGCTGCGTGCTACCGCAACACGGATGTTAAAATTCGCGCTGACATTCAGATCTAACTCAATCGCAATCCGGGGATTCAATGAAGACAGCAACAGCGCGCCAGCGTGGCGTGGAGCACGATATTGTTCAATTGCCGCAAGTCGGCGAAATCGCGCCGTATTATGAGCCGCAAGGCAACGAAATTGCGGTGTTCGAGGCTGCGTATAAACGCCGTCTGCCGGTGATGCTGAAAGGCCCCACGGGCTGCGGCAAGACACGTTTTCTGGAGCATATGGCGTTTGTCTTGAAGCGCCCGCTGGTGACGGTATCGTGCCACGAAGATTTGACCAGTTCCGATCTGGTCGGACGCTTTTTGCTGGAAGGCGCGGAAACGGTGTGGCAGGACGGCCCGCTCACGCGCGCGGTGAAAGCCGGCGCGATTTGTTATCTCGATGAAATTGTCGAGGCGCGCACCGACTCCACCGTGGTGATCCATTCGCTTACCGATCACCGGCGCAAACTGACCATCGAGAAAAAAGGGCAGGAAATCGACGCACATGAAGACTTCATGCTGGTGATTTCATATAACCCTGGCTATCAAACTGTGCTGAAGGATCTAAAGCCTTCGACCAAGCAACGCTTCATCGGCATTAACTTTGATTTTCCCAATGAGGAAATCGAACGCAAGATTCTGGTGAGTGAAGTGCCCGGCCTTTCGCACGAGACGGCGCAACAACTCGTCGCTGCCGGACGCAAAGCGCGATTGCTAAAAGATCATGGCCTCGAAGAAGCGACCTCCACGCGCGCGCTGGTGTATGCAGCGGCGATGATCGGCGCGGGCCTTGACGCGGTAGCAGCCTGTCAGGTGGCGATGGTCAACCCGATTACCGATGATCCTGAGTTGGCCGAAGCGCTGATGGAGATTGTTAACGCGCATTTCGCAGTTTAAGCAATCGTAACCCCTGCCGCTTGCTGAAATTGACGTGAGTTCTCCTGCGATCCGCACGCTGCTCGACGCTATTCGCGAGGCCGGTGCCACGCACGGCGAATTGCTGTTTGAAATCGAAGCGGTGTTGCCGGTGATTCGTCCGCATGGCGAAGCGGTAACGCTCGACTGGATTAACGCCTGTCGCACGCTGTTTGATTTTGACCGCGAGGCGGGCAAGGCTTTCGCGCGCGGCAGCCGCGAAGCCGAAAAAGTCTCCGAAGTAGTGCTGCCGTGGACACGCCAGGCGTTGCAAATCATGCGCTGGCGGCATTCATGGCCGGCGATTGAAGGCTTCATGAAAAACCTGCCGCGCGCGTTCGGCTCACTGGGTCATGCGGGCGAGGAACGCTGGGCCGGCATCGGCATGGCATGGTGCGCGCGCTCCGTCGATTGCGGCTGCGCGTACTTTACAACGCCGGTGCTTGATCTCTCGGGGCGTGGCGGCGGCATCGCGGCCATAGAGCAACTCAACACGCCCGCCGAGGAATTGTATGAAACGCGCAAGCTGCAACTGGCCACGTTTTTGCCGGGTGCAATCCGAGTGCGCAACTTGCTCGGCGCGCAAGCCGTGCTGCCGTGGGCGATGCGCGGTGCCGATATTATGCAGTCGGGACGCACGCGCGGCGAAGCGTATTTCCGGCTGGAGTCGGAAGAAAGCCTCGCACTGCTGCTGGAAAACATGCAGGGCTACAAGCTGGCGGATCGCAACCGTTTGCTCGGCATTCTCGTTGAAGTATGGTTCGGCGAAAACATGGAGTTGAAGGAAAGCACCTGGTCGCCGGAGAAGGGCCGTCCGTTTATGGAGATGGATGGGCAAACTTTGTATTTCCCTGCGGTGATGGGCAATCGCGAAGAGGCGATTTTATCGGTGCTGCACGCAGCGGGGCATATGCGGCACGGCACGTTTGACCGCGTGGCCATGCGTCAGATGTTCGCCGATGCGAAACTGGAATTTCCTAATGAAGGCACGGTGTCGTGGGCGCCGATCTTCATGCGCTTTGGCGAAGACGCGATGCGTTTTCAATTGATCTTCGATATGTGCGAAGACCTACGCGTTGAATCGCGGCTGCAAAAACAGATACCGAATTATTTTCAACGCTTGATTACGAACGCGCGTTCCACGTTGGCGCGGCATCCCGAGACCGCAGCTTATTATGATTTGGCGCTTGCCACCGCCGAAGACGCGCTGCGTGCGGCGCGTGGTGAGGAGGTGCGCGATGCCCGATTTGCGCCGCTGTACGAGCGCAGTGCAACGTTGGCCGATGCGCATCTTATCGCTGGTGAGATTTTTGCGGAGAACACGCTGCCGCGGGTGACGGATGCCGAAGCGTTTGCGGCGGCATTTCTGCCGGGGCGCGGGCCGAACTCCACGCGCGTGGCGCATCCGCAAGATAATCCCGACGAAAACTCGCAAAGCCAGCCGGGCGCCGAGCAGGAAAATCAGCCCGACGAGCAGGGTGAAGATGAAAACGAATCGCCGAGTGAATCTGAATCCGGTGATCAACAAGACGGCGGCGAGAAGCAGGAAAGCGCAGGCTACGGCGAAACCAGCGGCTCGGCCAAACGCTCGGAAAATCGCCCGGATGGCCAGCAAACCGGGCGCGGTCCGGCGGACAAAGGCGTGCCGTATCCCGAATGGGATTACCGTGAGTCGCGCTACAAAAAGAATTGGAGCTGGGTGCAGGAAAAGCGTCTGGGTGAATCGAACACTACCGAGACCAACCGGCTGATGAAGCAATATTCCAATGCATTGAAGCGTTTGAAAAAAGCGATTCAATCGCAAAAGCCCACGCGCATGTCGCCCAAGGTCAGGCAGATGGACGGCGACGAAATTGATTTGAATGCGGTGGTGGAATACGTGACCGAAAAAATTTCTGGCCGCTCGCCGATTCCGGCGATTTACCGGCGGCGTGAAATGCGTCAGCGAGAAATATCTGTCATTTTATTGGCGGATATGTCCACCTCGATCATGCAGCATTTGCCCGAAGGCGGCGGACGACTGGTGGATCGCATCCGCGCCGGCGTGCTGCTGTTCGCCGAGGGCATGGAAGAAGTCGGCGACAACTACGCGATCGCGGGATTCTGCTCCAAGTATCGCGATAACGTGAGCTACTACAACATCAAGGATTTCGACGAAGCCTACAACGACGATGTGCGCAGCCAGATCGGCGGCATGTCGGGCCGGTTGGCCACCCGCATGGGCGCGGCGATACGTCATGCTACCAAGCACTTTGAGCGCGTGGAAAGCCGTCGCAGATTGCTGTTGTTGCTGTCGGATGGACGCCCTGAGGATTACGACGACGGCGGTGATCGCCGCTATCTGCACGAAGATACCCGCATGGCGGTGAAAGAGGCCGTAGCGAAAGGCGTGCATCCGTTTTGCATCACCGTTGATACCATGGCCAATCAATATCTGCCGCAGATTTTTGGCGCTGGGCACTATCTCGTGCTCGACCACATCAACAGCTTGCCGAACAAACTGCCGGAGATTTATCTGAAGCTGCGGCGGTAGCAGTATTGTTAAAGTATTCGCAATTCGCGGCAAATCAAATTCATTCGGGCTGAGCTTGTCGAAGGGTGGCAAGGCTTCGACAAGCTCAGCCCGAACGATGTAATGCATTTTTGAACATCAATATTGGAGGCTATCATGCGTCTTTGGCATAACCCCGCATCTCCCTTCGCGCGCAAAGTGCGCATCGTCGCGCGTGAGGCTGGATTGTTACCGCGCATTGAAGAAATCGCCGTCATGGTGTCGCCGGTCAATCCGAATGCCGATCTTGCCGCGCGCAATCCGCTGGTGAAAATACCCGCGCTGCAAACGGATGACGGCAAGGTGCTCTACGACTCGTCGGTGATTTGCGAATACCTAGACAGCCTGAATAGCGGCGCACACGTGATTCCGTCGGATGCCGCGCGTTGGGATGCACTGCGATTGCAATCGCTGTGCGACGGCATACTCGACGCGGCGGTGCTGATTCGGTACGAAACGTTTGTGCGGCCGGAGCAATACCGCTGGACCGATTGGGTGAAGGGGCAATTCACTAAGATACACAACGGGCTAGATGCACTGGCTGCGGAAGCGCCTGCGTGGGGAGAGCATTTCAACATCGGTCAGATCGGTGCGGCGTGCGTGCTGGGGTATCTGGATTTTCGGTTTGTGGATGAGAACTGGCGCGGGCCGCGTCCACATTTAGCGAAATGGTATGAGGGGGTGCGGTCGCGGGCTTCGGTTATGGCTACGATACCGGGGTAAATTAGCGACCCAATTGTTGGGAATTTATCATGCCGCGCGACTTGATGACGCAATGCGGGCAGAAGAAGCAGTTCTTAGTTAGTGAAAAGCGCGAATGGAGATGGGTTCAAGTTTCGGTTTCCCGCGTTATAGGCACGGCATATGAAGGGTTACGCTGTATGCATTGTCACGGCGCGGTGCGGGTACACAAACAACAAGTGGACCACGGCCCCAAGGATCACGTTGAACATCGATCCCGTCAGGATTCAGAGCACTGCAAAGGCGGTATTTATTTCAAGCCTCCCCAACAGATTTCGTTACGACCGGTCAAGTAGGTTAGGGCTGTGGCGCGGGTAACGACACCGCGCCTGCCATTCGAAATCTGCGTGAACTACCGCTACTCG
>JBEBHE010000497.1:0-2107 GCA_040081205.1 Burkholderiales bacterium
AGATTGGCAAGATCAGCGTCATTCACCGGTGTCGTCACGGGATATACCGGGCCGTCGCGCGGCGTAAGACGTTCTTCGTAGTGGGTGCGGCGCGCATCACTGCCGCCCGGGCCTTCACGGCCAAACAGCGGACTTGTGCGCAAGTTGTAGCGCGCCGTATTCTGGCTGCGGTGAAGTGCCAGCACATGGCCGATTTCCACGCCATCTTTCGTGCCCTTCGATAGCGCCACCACGAAATACTTGCCGGTTTCCCACAGGTTGTCTTGCAGCGACACTACGCGGCCCTCTACTTTGGCGGTCGGCGAACGCGGCACGTAGGCGAACTGCGGCAACTCTTTGCCCACTGGAATCAGCCGGTCGTCCGTGTAAATTTCCTGCGTGGATTTGACGATTTCAACGCGGCTGATATCGCCGAACTGGCGCACACGCGCTTCGCCCAGATACAGCGCTGCATAGCCGAGTGTGGCACCGCTATCCGGATCCACTAACTTATCGCCGCGGCGATAGATGTGCCAGTTCAAGCCCTTGTCCTTGGTAAGGCCCTTGGCAAACGCGATGTTGCCTGCACCGACCGCGACGCGATTTTCCTCGGTAGCCATGATACGCGGCGAGCTTTCGAGTTCGGTCTCGCTGACGATCATCGGGCGCGACAGGAACGCATTGATGGCGCCCGGCTGTATGGTGGGTACGGCTTGAGAGATATCTTCACGACGCACGCTCGGCGAGAGCCTTACGGTATCTACGCGCAGGCGACCGGAGGCGCGGTCCAGCACCAATATATCGCCCGGGTAGATGCGGTGAGGATTACGCACCTGATCTTTATTCATGTCCCACAACTGGGGCCAGCTCCAGGGCTTATCCAAATAGCGCCCGGAAATACTCCAAAGCGTGTCGCCACGCTGCACGGTGTAACGGTCCGGCGCGTCGTCCTTGAGGTTTTGCGCGCTCACTGAGCCAACATGGGCCGCCCACAACGTAGCAGAGGCAAGAACCAGCAGCGATATAATCCTGTTTTTCATAAAAGCACCCCGATGAAAGTCGCATCTCGTTGAATCCACACGTTACGCCAGATCAGCAGCGCCCGTTGTCGTTGCGTGGACCTGTCGCGGCGTGTTGTACGCACGCAACATGATAATTTGGATTAAATTCTGCATCTAGTTAATTATATTGGCAAGACTTTTTATGGCGAAGCTCCCTATTTTATTGTATCCAGATCCGCGTTTGCACACCGTGGCAGCGAAAGTCACGTGCGTGGATGACAAAATTCGTCAATTAATCAAAGACATGGGTGAAACCATGTACGCTGCGCCGGGAGTTGGTCTTGCCGCAACACAGGTTGACGTTCACCTACGGATTATCGTCATCGATAACGCCGATACCCGTGATCAGCTACGCGTCTTTATCAACCCGGAAATACTTGAATTCAAAGGAGAAGCTGATTGCGAAGAGGGTTGTTTATCGGTGCCGGGCATCTACGAAAAAGTAAAGCGCGCGCAGTTTATTCGCGTGCGCGCGCTGAACCAGCAAGGCGAGCCGTTTGAGTTGGCGGCCGAAGGGCTGTTGGCGGTGTGCATCCAGCACGAAATGGATCATCTCGAAGGCAAAGTTTTCGTCGAGAAACTGTCGCGTCTGAAGCGCCAGCGCATCCTCGGCAAAATCAAAAAGCGTCAGCGCGAGCCGGCGTAAAGCCGCGCGAGCCGGTTTCCAATACAATCATGAGACTCATTTTTGCCGGCACCCCGGAGTTCGCCGCTATCGCGCTAACGGCTTTGGTGGACGCCGGGCACGACGTTGTACTGGTGCTTACACAGCCGGATCGTCCTGCTGGGCGCGGCTTGCGGCTGGAATCGTCTGCCGTAAAAAAATACTCTATAAAACAAAAACTTACAGTAGAGCAACCACTTACACTCAAAACGGAGGCTGCTGCCGGTTTAATTGCTGCGGCAGAAGCTGATGCGATGATCGTCGCTGCCTATGGATTGATCCTGCCCAAAAATATCCTGGAAATCCCGCGGCTGGGTTGTATCAATATCCATGCCTCTTTGCTGCCGCGCTGGCGCGGCGCGGCGCCGATCCAGCGCGCGATTCTGGCGGGTGACGAGAAGAC
>JBEBHE010000224.1:0-8064 GCA_040081205.1 Burkholderiales bacterium
GAGTTTTATTGCAGCTGCCCGCGCACGGCGTTTGCGCACCGAGCGTATGGATAACAGTCCCGCGATCAGCACAAAGCCTCCCAGCGCCGGTGTCCACGGCGGCGCCTGCCAATCGGTCAGTGTATCCGGTTCGATCAGCTCCGGCGGAAAAGGACGCGGATCCACCGGCACAATCTTCCATTGCGATTTATCTTCCGGCACACGCTTCATATATTCATCAATCGATGCCACCGGATATGAACCGAACGCGCGGCTCGACGGCAACTGCGGCAGGCGCACAAACACGATGGCTTCAATGTCGTCGCGCAGCAAATTCTCCAGCTTGCCTGCGGCCACGCTACCGCCAGCGCTGTTAACCACACCTGCAATTCTCAACAAGTCACGGCCCGCGGCGTCATAAGCTGCCGCCGGATACAAGCGCGTTTGCTCCGCAATCATGTAGTCGTGCGCCTGCTTGCCGCTGGTGAAGCTCATATCGGCAATCGATTTGTATGGATAACCCGCAATCGCCTTCACTACACTGGTCGGTCCTTGCATGGGAATATTCCAGCCTAGGGTACGCAGCGTGTCGATGCTGATACCGGCGCAGTTGGCGCTGGCGTGCCGGTACTCGAAATCGTGACGATATAAATGGTGATACACCCGCGAGATCGCCCCCTGGTACGCATAGGCCGCGCGGTCGCTTTTAAGCACCGCCACCAGCATATATGACGGGCGATACCACGACTGGCCGCTGTTCACGTCCGTCATGTAGTTGTCCATCGGCAGCATCGACGCGGTAATACCCTTCTCGCTGAACGACCCAAGGTTGTAGAAATTGTTGACCATCCAGTCTGCCATTTCGCCGTTCCTGCCGACGCGTCCGGTAGCGATGGCGAAATGCCCGCCATGCGCCTCATCGTCGTCGCCCTGCGCCCCATTGAGCATGATGCCAATCACGGCACGACCAGACCAATCGCGCACGCCGCCAGCAGATACGCCTGAAGATTTCTCCCACAGCAGCCGCGTCTCAAAACGCTCATCCCTGGCGCTCGCGTGCTGGCGCACGAGGCCCAGCAACGACTCGCCTGTCTGCAATGGCTGCAATTTCATTTGCGATTCGTCAATGCGCCAATCCCCCGGCCACATCGTGCGCGCGACAAAGGTGTCGCCTTGCATCTCGCCACGCATGCGCGCGGATCGCTGCTGAAAAAATGCCTTGCTGCTGTCGTTGTAGAACGACAGATTGGTTTTGATTTTGGGCGTTACCCTAAACGGCACGCTTGCCCCGTCGTCGAAGGTGATGGCATCCCCATTTACCGAAAGCCGCGCATCCCGCACGAAGCCAGGCGCGCCCATCCACAACATCGGTGGACGCGCTTTCAGGTCATCGTCATTGGCGCTGGCGTACCAGCGCTTCACATCTGCCTGCGCCGCGACACCTCGTGAAAAATCCGCCGCCTTCACGCCGGGAACCGGCACCGCAACCAGATCATCGTGAAAATACCAAAGCGCCTGTTTCGGCGTGGCGCACGCTTTACAGTCGCCCTTGGTCAACCGGAAATCCGAGCCTTGATACAAGCCAAACACCGTTGCAGTCGCCGGCGTAATCTTCGACACTGCATCTTGCCCACGCGCAACGCCTGCGCCAACACACAAGCCGGCCACAACCGCCGCAAGAATCGCGGTGAAAATTCGCTGCACCATTATTCTTATGCCCTCCCGCCAAGCGGAAGCGAAACGATACACCAAAAGCGCCTGAATCATGGCAACCTCACAATCTGGCGGTGCGCCATAGCGCCTGCGCGCTCCACAAAACGGATAACGGACTCTACCGTTACGGTCTGATAGCGCCCCGCCTGCATCTCATCATGCGAGTGATCGCCGAAGTACACATTGGCTGCAAACAACCGCGCACCGATGCGTTCAAACGGTGCAATGCGGATTTCGGAGGGCGTGTAATCGTTCGTACGCAGCCAGCGCTGCGCCTGTGCGCGGTCGCTTATCTCACCGGGCGGCGCCATGGCGGCGGCAAGCTGTTCAAGCACCCATTGGTTCGAGTTCTGATGACGCGTCGAATATGGATGCGCAATCAGACTGTAGCTGCGCTCATGCAAGGCTGACGGCAGCAGCGTCGCCGCGACAGCCAGCAGCTGCGCCTGCAATGCCGGCGCAGGCGTCACGATGATGACTTCAAATGCGAACACGTCATCGAGAAAGAAATTGCCCAGCCCTTCGTCGTACAACGACGACGACGCAGTGCCACATTGATTGAGCAGATGGGTAAGATGCCAGCGCCCCTTGGGATGGTCGCGCAGCGCCAACGCCATATGCGAGTAACGCAGGCCATGGCGCGACATGTCACGTCCAACACGACCGACCAGCGCCACTTCCGCGCCGCTAGCATCGAGCGCCTCGCGGGTGCGCAGAGCGAGTTGCAATGCTTTTTGCACCGCGACGGGATCAGGATGGATTTCCTGGCAGGTACGCCCGGCATGTGCGGGCGTACCCATCGCCATCGCCAACAGCAATACCGCTGGCGCGAATAGAATCCGACGCATGTCGTAGTCCCTTAGCGGCTGTAAGCCGATTGATGCAGCAGCGATTGACCGATCTCGTTTGGAATGAACGCGATGGCCTTGCCCGATGCAACAAGCACGTAACCGACGCCGGTAGCCGACGCCTGAAGCGCGCTGCCAATCGCCATCAATGCCGCCGCGGCACCGTTGATGAGTACCGTAACAATCTCCCCGCTGGCGTCACCGACGTTTTTCACTACGACTGAAACGCCGCGGCCGGATTGTTCGACGCCGACAACGATTAGCTCACCGCTCGCCGCCAACACGCCCACGCTGCCGGAAATCACCATCCCGGACGCGATGGAGAGATTGTCGGATGCGCGCGTGCTTGCGGTGCTGTCGGCGGCGTGCGCCACCGGGGCAATGGGTGCCGACAGCACGCCTAATGCAGCGCTCAGTGCCAACGCAATAATTTTCGATTTAAGGCTCATGTTTGCCGCTCCTTTCAGGTTTACGTAAAAGATCAAAGCACTGCTTCCAATAAAACTATATAACCAGTTATTTGGTTATATAGAGTAAAAAAATAACCTCTCAAACATTCTTCCGTATATGCCCGAGCACAATCTCCATCGCTTCAACCAAAAAATCCTTCGCGATCCAGAAATAGACCTCTTTACCTTCTTTCACGCTTTCCAGCACACCCGCCTCGCGCAATATTTTTAAATGATGCGACACCGCCGAACGCGACAGCGTGGCCACCTCGACAATCTGCCCCACGTTCAACCGCTCTCCCGGCTCGAACGTCAGCAAAATTCGCTGCCGGTGTTCGTCTCCCAGCGCGGTGAACACCTTGGAAATATTGCGCCACTCCTTGGGAATGGCGCGCATGTAGTCTTTGTTCATAACTACATGATCAATTATTTAGTTATGTTTGTCAAGCCATTACGCAAGCCGGAGTCAGCCTGCGCTTTTAATACTGTAACCAACTGTTTTTACTTGCTATTTATAATATTCAGCAAAGCAAAACCCCAACCTACGCCAAAGCCCGTAGCGTCGGTACCAACCGCGCCGAGGCCGCCTTTGCAGCTATGCGCGGACAAATCAACGTGTATCCACGGACGCTTGTCGGTAAAGCGTTGCAGCAGGCGCGCGGCGAGGATGTGATCAGCTTCGCCGTCCAGCGTGCACTGCTTCACGTCGGCGATGCTGCTGTCGAGCGCGGCATCATAGTCGTCGTCCATCGGAAAAGCGCACACGCGTTCGCCCGAGGTCACGCCGGCAGCAATGGCATCGCGAGCGAGTGGTTCGCTGGTGGCAAATATGCCGCTGTAACGCGAGCCCAGCGCCACATGCATGCTGCCAGTGAGCGTGGCGAAATCGATCATCACATCGGGCTTGTGTGGCTTGCCGCGCGCCGCGAGCGTCAAGGTATCGGCCAGCACCATGCGCCCCTCGGCATCGGTGTGCACGATTTCTATCGTGGTGCCGTTCAACGCCGTGACCACTTCGTTTTGTTTGTAGGCGCGCGGTGAAATATGATTCTGCGCCAGCGCCATCCAGCAATCGATGTTCACCGCCAGTTTCGCGCGTGTCGCCGCCAGCAAAATGCCCAGCGCCACCGCGGAACCGTTCATGTCTTCATGCATGCCCTGCATGTAACGCGCGGGCTTCAAATTGTGGCCGCCGGTATCGAAACAAATCCCCTTGCCCACCAGCGCCACGGTTTTTGTCGCCGCGGGATGGCGGTACTGCAAATGCACAATCGCCGCGTCCTTCTCGTCGCTGCCCTGCGCCACCGCGCAAAACGCGCCCGCGCCCATTTTACGCAGCCGCTTGAAATCGTATTCCTCGCGCTTCCAGCCGTGTTCTTTCGCCAATGTTTTCAAGCGATCACGATACGCGCCCGGCGTCAGTTCGTTCGGCGGCAGCACCGTCAATTCGCGGCACAACACATTGCCCTCGGCCTGCGCGCGCTGCGCAGCAAACCCGTCTTTCGCCGCACAGCCATGCAACACGATGGTGCGCAAATGATTATTTTTATTTTCTTTTTTTCGTTCCGGCAACTTGCAGCCATTCACCCACGCGGCGTAAACCGCCAGTGCCGCCAAAGCCTGCCGCGCCTTCGCATCGCCCAGCACCGCGATATCGATCTGCTGCGGATGCTCATCCAGCAACGGTGCCAGCGCCTTGCGCATCCCCGTGTGCTTCTCAAACGTCGATTGTGCGCCATCGATCATCACCCACGACACCAGCGCGCCATCGCCTGCATTGGCAGATAACGGCGACTTGGCGAGATCGGCGAATTTTTTCTTGCGCCGCGTCAGCACCGCGTCCAGCAGCGACGCGTGCGGCGCGCGCGGATCAGGCTTGGCGGATTTCGGCAGCACGATCAGCAAGTGGCGAGCGCGTTTGGCGGCTGCAGCGGATAACGCGGCGGCGTGTTGTTCGAGTTTGGCTAGGGTGATGGGCATGTTGTTCTATCGGATGTTCGTTTAACTCATTATAGCGGCAGGGATTTAAGCAGGTTGCCGCTAAACGTTGAACGGGCGTTCGCCGCACCGCCTCGGCCTGCAAAGCCTCGATACAACGCGACGCCCACATGCACGCATTTCGAAGCCCGCGCTACAATGGCGGCCAATCGCAGAGTGTCGGTTTTGCGTCCATTTTTATCACTGTATGAAGGCTTACATAGGACTCGTAACCTTATGATCTTCATGACGATTTGTCGCCGCTCGCGTGGAATGTTATCCGACAGTCCGGGATGTTATGCGGCGTTTATGCTGTATAAAACTAGTTAGGCCGCATGGAATCCACCCTTCGTAATCAACTCGTCGCTCTTACGCTGCAATGGGAGCGCAAGTTTGGAAACGCTCCTGCTATCACGTGCGCCCTTTCGGAGTACGACGCCGCCATGCTTGTCGGGCTCACCGAAGATGAATACTCGGCTGCAATGTCAGGAGCTACATCAGTTCAGAAGGGCTACGACTTCAAGCACGGGGGCAAGCGGTACCAAATTAAGGCCAATCGCCCGAGCGGTAAGCCGGGCAGCTTCGTCACCAAGGTGCCAAAGGCAACGAACTATGAATGGGACTGCCTTATCTGGCTCCTCTATGACCGTGAGTACGTCATTCAGGAAGCTTGGTTGTGGGAGGTCGGCGCTTATCGCTCAGCCTTTCACGAGGTTGCTCGCCTTTCTCCCAAGCATCATCGCAGCGGTCAGCGGCTTAAGTGAAGCACATGCGGCCTAACATCACGGTCAAGGCCGCTCCCTTCGGTCGCTGGACGCTGCGCGATAAAGCGTCGCGCAGCGTCCCTTGGCAGTCACTGCTCGCTCGCATCTAATGGCACTCTCTGAGCCGCTTTGTTGGGATGTCCTCAGGAGCTGCAGAGGCCAGTCTGTATCGTCGAAGTGGCTTCAAGGCGAACACTCCACCGCTCCGAGTATCGTGAATGCCCTGCCGCAGTTTGTCATTGAGCGTGACCTCGTGCTTCGACACGGGCGGCAACAAATCCAAGACAGCATGTTTTTCCTTGAGAAGCGCGGCTATCTCATTCGCCACGGATTTCAAGGGCTCACCAGAGTTGCATTTCAACTATCCGATGAGGCACTCACCGTGCTCGATAAAGGCGAGTTCCTGCCGGAAGAGCAGCAGGCATTCCGTGAGTCCTTGATCGACGCTCGCCAGACTGAATTGTGGGGACTAAAGCTCAACCTCGGTGAATTGTGGCGGCGATTCAAGAAGTGGAAGCAGTAAGTGCGGCATAACGTGCGCAGATACCATACTCAAATGACAATCACTGAGCCTGCGTAGCTGCGAGAAGCAGCGCGTATGACGGACCAACAACTCCCGCAGGCCTTGTAGCCCGTCATGCGGCTTGCGGCCCGCCAACTTCGTCGCGCACCAATTCTGCTTTAAAATGCGCGCATGCGTCCTTACCTCGACCTCCTGCAACACGTGCTCGACCACGGCACGCAAAAAAACGACCGCACCGGCACCGGCACGGTGAGTATTTTCGGCGCGCAACTGCGCTTTGATCTGGCTGCCGGCTTTCCCCTGCTCACCACGAAAAAGGTGCATCTGAAGTCGATCATTCACGAACTGCTGTGGTTTTTGCGCGGCGACACCAACGTCAAGTATCTCAAGGACAACGGCGTTTCGATCTGGAACGAATGGGCAAAACCGGACGGCGAGCTGGGCCCGGTATATGGCTATCAGTGGCGCTCGTGGCCCGCGCCCGACGGCCGCCATATCGACCAGATCACGCAAGTTGTCGATATGCTCAAAAAAAGTCCCGATTCGCGCCGCATCATTGTGTCGGCGTGGAACGTGGCCGATCTGGACAAGATGGCGCTGATGCCCTGTCACGCGTTTTTCCAGTTTTATGTCGCCAACGGCAAGTTGTCGTGCCAGTTGTATCAGCGCAGCGCCGACATGTTCCTCGGCGTGCCGTTCAATATCGCGTCGTACGCGCTGCTGACGCTGATGGTGGCGCAGGTGTGCGGCCTCAAGCCGGGTGATTTTGTGCATACCTTTGGCGATACGCACATTTACAACAACCACATGACGCAGGTGCGCGAGCAATTGTCTCGCGCGCCGCGCGGCCTGCCCGTGATGAAGCTCAATCCTGCCGTAAAAAACATCTTCGATTTCACATACGAAGACTTCACGCTCGAAAGCTACGATCCGCATCCGGCGATCAAAGCGCCGGTGGCGGTGTAATTCGTGAGGCGTGAGGAGCAAAACCCCGATGCGGCGGCGCGCCTGACGCCTGACGCCTCACGCCTTTCAATCATCGTCGCGATGGCGGAAAACCGCGTCATCGGCGCCAATGGCGCGATTCCCTGGAAGCTGCCCAACGAGCTGCAACTCTTCAAACGCATCACCATGGGGCATCACATCATCATGGGCCGCAAGACCTGGGAATCGATAGGCCGGCTGTTGCCGGGGCGCACCACAGTGATTATCACGCGGCGGAAAGATTATCTCGTATCCGGCGCAATCATTGCCAATTCACTCGCTAACGCAATCGAAAAATGCGCTGGCGACGATGAAATTTTTGTAGTGGGTGGCGGCGAGTTATACCGCGAAGCACTTCCGAAAACGGATCGGCTCTACCTCACCGTGGTGGATACCGAACCGGCAGGCGACACGCACATGCCGGCGCTAAACATGAGTGAGTGGCGGGAAATTAATTCAGAAACGCACGCGCCCGACGAGAAGCACGCCCATGCATACCGATTCAACGTCTATGAGCGCGTTCGAACATGACGCCTACTTCACGGCAATCGAACCGGTCACCGTGGCGAAGGTTGTCTTGAGATCATAGGCAGAGATCAACCCGGTGCGCGCGGCGCCGCCGATCACAAATCCCGAGGCGGATCCAACTGCGACACCGCAAGGCGAGCAAGTTCCGCTCAAATTCGTGCCAGCCGGTGACTTGGCAAAACTGAGCAACGACTGCGGAGAATTCAGTGTCATGGCCCAGGTTCGCGCGCTGCCGTCGATCACGTTCAGGTTATACGTGGTAATGGTTGGCGTGGCACCGAAAAGCAGCGTAACCGATA
>JBEBHE010000225.1:0-8008 GCA_040081205.1 Burkholderiales bacterium
GAGTATGCCGAGGCCCCGCGAATCCACCTGCAATAGTTTGGCGAACACCGGCAGCACATGGATGAAGCCCATGGCCAGCGTGGCATGGAGCAGCGCCACGCCGATGACCCGGGCGAAGGCTTCGTTGGCGCGGATGTAACGCAGGCTGTCGGTGAAGCTGTCGAGCAGGCTGCCGTGCGTACGTGCGACGCCGTGGGCCGGGCGCACCAGGAACAGCACCGCGATCATGGTGCTGACCGCCGCCGCGCTCAGCAGAAAGGTGGCGGGCGCGCCCGCCGCGGCAATGATAAATCCCGCGATCGAAGGCGCGATCACGCGGCTCGCGCCGAAGGCCATGGAGATCAGCGGCACGGCGGAACGCAGCAGCGGGCGCGGCAGCAGGCGCGGGAAGAACGACGCGCGCGCGGGTTCGTCGATGGCGGCCGAGAATCCCCACAGAAACGCACCGAGTGCCAGGTGCCACAACTGTGTCACGCCGAGCAGCGCCGTCACGCCGACGAGGATCATGGCGATGGCGGCGTTGATCTGCGCGATACCGATCAGCTTGCGCGCATCGATGCGATCGGCCAGTACGCCGCCCAGCAGCGTCAGAACGAACTGAGGCACGAAACCGCAAAGATGGATAAGACCCAGTTGCGCCTGCGAACCGGTGATCTCGAAGGCAAGCCAGCCCAGCGTGAACGCGAACATATGCTGGCCGATGACCTGCGTGACCAGCGCCAGCCAATACCGGCGAAAGTCGCGCACGCCGAGCGCGAGCAGGGGATTGGATTTGTCGTCCGTGGATGACTCGATTTTGCTTGTCATGGCTGAAGCTTACCGCATGGCAGCCCGCAATAACGTCATGGCAGGTTCAGGTATCATGCTATTGGCTGCCCGGTTACAGTTGATGATCCCACGGAAAGGATACAGAGATGCCTCCAGGCAAGTACACCCGTCCCACGCATTCCATGGCGCCGCCGATCCCGCCGGTGCTGCAGCCGCAGCCTCCGCTCGCGCCATTGCTTCCGCCGGTGCATGTTGTCGACTTGATGACCGATGCAGGGTCGGCAGTATTCGGCGCAGTGTGGCGCGCGAAGGAGGCCAGGCTCGTCGAGTGTCCTGCGTTGAGCGACGCGCGGCCGGAATTCAAAACGACGTATGACGTCGAGCCGCATGCCGAACTGATCGGCTTTGACGACTCGGGCTGGGAAGTGGTGCCGCCCACCGATCTTGGCGGCAAGCGCGGCGGCGGACTGGTGTCGTTTCATTGGTTCCGCACCACGCTGACAATCCCGGCGAACGCTGCGGGCTTTGACACCACCGGTGCGAAGACAGTATTGCGCGTCAATGTCGACGACTACGCCGAAGTCTGGGTCAACGGCGCGATGCCGCGCGCCTCCGGCCGGCCGAGCCCGGCCACGATTCAGGGCTTCAACATGCCTAACCGGCTGGTGCTCGGCGACAATGTCGTGTCTCCCGGTGACAAGTTCGAGATCGCGGTGTTTGCCATCAATGGTCCGATATCGGTGGCACCGGCGAATTTTCTCTGGTTCCGTGAGGCTAAGGTTGAGTTTTTCCGGTGATCGCACCAAGTATCGGGACATCGGTGAAACTGGTGCCGGTAGCGAACCTGGTCCTTTCAATTAATTTGATTGAGGAGGAAGGCATGACAATAAGAGCCGCCGTTTTTGCCTGTATCGCAACGCTGATGGGATCGGGCGCCGTATCGGCGCTCGCCCAGAATTACCCGGCCAAGCCGGTGCGCATCATCGTGCCGCAGGCGCCGGGCGCGCAGTCCGAGCTCTTTGCGCGCATGGTTGGCCAGAAAATGAGCGAAAGCCTCGGTCAGCCGGTGGTCACTGATCCGCGTCCGGGCGCCGGCGGCACGGTCGGCACCGAGGCTGCGGCCCGCGCCGCGCCCGACGGCTATACGCTGCTGTTGGGTACCAACTCCAGCCACGGCGCCAACCCGGCGATCTACGCCAAGTTGCCGTACGATCCGATCCGGGATTTCGCGCCGGTCGCGCTGATGGTGGGCATGCCCTACGTGCTGTCGGTGCACCCGTCGCTGCCCGCGACGAATTTGAAGGAACTCATTGCGTTCGCCAAGTCGAGGCCCGGACAACTGAACTACGCCTCGGCGGGCAACGGCAGCACGCATCAATTGTGCGGCGAGCTGTTCAAGTCGATGGCACGCCTCGACATCGTCCATGTTCCTTACAAGGGCGGTCCGCCGGCCACCACGGCGACTACCAGCGGCGAAGTGTCCATACTCTTCAACACTGTCGGGTCGGTGCATACGTTTGTCACGATTGGCAAGCTGAGAGCCCTCGGCGTCACCACGGACCAACGCTCGGGCAAGCTGCCGCAAACCCCGACGCTGGCGGAATCTGGCCTCCCGGGATTCGACATTACGTCGTGGTTCGGCATGCTTGCGCCCGCCGGCACGCCGCGGCCGATCATCACCCGGCTGAACGCGGAAACGATCAAGGCCCTGAACACACCCGAGATCAAGTCTGTCATCGCGACAACGGGACTCGAACTGATGCCCGGCACGCCGGAGCAGTTCGCCGATTACATCAAATCGCAGATCGCGAAATTCTCGGCGATCGCGAAGACCGCCAACATCAAGATGGATTGAGGGGCAGCGAACGGGCACGCGTGGATGTTCAACGCTTTTAAAATGGGTTGCGTTACGCGTATTATTCGTCCCGAACCTGTGCCCGACTGTCGGGAGACGCCTAAAGCTGCGACCGCTGCAAGGTGATGGGCCGATACCACGTCAACGCATAAAAATATCAACTGCCTGCATTCCTGGAGGAACCACATGAAGACCGCTCTTGCCCTAATCGCTCTTATGCTCGCCGCATTCCCCGCCCTCGCCCAGAACGTGAAAATAACGCCGGTCGGCTCTCACCCCGGCGAACTGTGCGCGAATGATCGCGCGATCATTTTTGAGGATCCAACCGGTGTGCGTTTTCTGTACGACCCGGCGCACAACATGACCGGCGGTGATGATCCGCGGCTGGGCACGATCCATATGGTGCTGCTCTCGCACATGCACGGCGATCATGTCGGCGACCTCAAGCTGAAAGCGCCGGGTGCCGGAACGTGCGCGAATTCGGAGCGCGTGCCCGCGCCGAATTCCACTACCGCGGAAGTTGTTGCGGAGAAAAACGCGGCAATGGTGATGACCCGCGCCATTAGCGGTTTCGTGGGCAACAAGGTTCAGGGCATACGCGGCGGCGGCAAGCCGATCGGCTTTTGTCCGCAAACGGGTGGCGCCACCACGGTGCCGGTTTCTACGGTGTGCGCCTCGCAAACCGATCTCGGCGGCATTTTTGTTGCGAAGGCCGCCGGTGCAGCGCAAGGGGTGGAGATCACCATCGTCTACGCCTCGCATGTGAACAACGCGCCGCCGGCGTTGCTATCGGAGGCGCAACGCGCATTGATGAAGGCGGACGGTTCCATTCTTGAATACGGCCCCGCTACCGGCTTCGTCGTCAAATTCACCAACGGGCTGGTGGCCTATCTGTCGGGCGACACCGGCATTCATTCCGAGATGAAAACCATCGTGAACGACTATCACAAGGCCAGCCTCGCGGTGCTCAATCTTGGCGCGAACCCCGGCATCTACGTGACCGGCGTGCATGCCGTCAATGAGCTGCTCAAGCCCGCGTCGGTGCTCATCACGCATCCGAACGAGCCGGTGACGGAAGGCGGCAAGCTGCGGCCGATTTCGCGCACGGCGGCGCTGATCAAGCAGTTCAAAGCGCCAGCTCACCTCGCCATTAGCGAACGCACCATGGAGTTTGACGGCAAAGGCAAGTGCGTGGCCGGCTGCTGAGCGCAGCCGTCAACAAGCATGCAGTAACTGAAAAGGGTCGGTGGGCGATCCCGCTAGCCCTTCTTCGGCGACCAGCCATAGGCCTTGGCGCAGGAGCCGCCCATCAGCATCGCCCGTTCGCTTGCGCTCAGGCGGTCAGTCAGACGGAAGGGCTCGACGGCCTGTTCGAAGTTGACCACCGCGAAGGCGCGGGTCCAGTCGGTGCCCCACAGGCAGCGCTCGAAACCCCATACGTCGAAAATGCGCGCGAGCGGGTCCCATATGTCCGGGAAGGGGTACGGTTTCTGCGATAGCGTGCAGGCGCCGCTGACTTTGAGCACCACATTTTTGCGCTTGGCGAGTTCCAGCACTTTCGGCAGGTCGGCCCAGGGTTGCGCCGGCGCGGGCGGCGTGCGCGGCTGCATGATGCCCAGATGGTCGAGGATGAATCGCGTGTCGGGATGGCGGTCGATCAGCGCCGTGCCTGCATCCAGGTTGCCCCAGAACAGCACGTTGACCGGAAAGTCGTGCTTGACGGCGGCGCGGCATATCCGGTCGAGGCCCGGGTCGTCGAAGGCGCGATCGCGGCCGGGATCTCTGGTCAGCATGATGCGGATGCCGACCGCGCCCGGCTGCTTCTTCCATTCGGCAATGACATCCGCCACAGAAGGATCATCCGGGTTCACTGGCTTGACGATGGCGAAGCGGTTGGGATGGGCCCGTTGTACCTCTACTGCATAGCTGGCGTCATACTGATACATGGAAAAAGCGGAGATGAAAATGGCGCCGTCGACGCCGACCTTGTCCATCGCAGCCACCATCTCGTCGCCCGTGGCGTGAGCGGGCCAGTTCGGCACGTTGTGCCACGGACGTTTCGGCGTGTTCGCCTCATAGCAATGAACCTGCGAATCGATGATCGGCATCCGGAAATCTCCTCTGTGTTAAATGGTTTGATGTTATTGCAACAGATCGCGCGTGCCGCGTCCAGAAAGGGTCCACGGGCTGTGCGTTTGCGATGCCGGCGTCTGATATAGCGCTAGCCCGGCAATTTGATATAAGCGAACTGGTCGCTGCCGGGAACAATCACAACGCCGTGATTGTGATCGTGGCCGTCGTGCCCATGATCATGGCCACAGGCCTGATGGTATTGCGCGGCGAGCAGCCGGGATGTTTCCTGTACAGCATTTTCAGGGCCGACGGCGCGCACATGGTTGGCGCCGCAATGCAGGCACTTCATGTGTCCCAGTCCATTGAGGCCGCTCGACAATTCACGCGGCGATGCCCACTTGATGCGTATTTTTTTACCGCAGTCAGGGCAAAGAGCGGCGGACGGGAACAGCGGTTCTGGTTTGCTCATTTATTTTCTTTCCGGGTTCGGCAAATTGCGGGGTGCGTGGATTATGCGTGAAATAGTTTGCTGTGCAAGCTGGTTTCGGTCGTCCCACGCTATTTAAAGAAAGTGCAAAACTTTCACTATCATTCCCGCGAAGGCGGGAATGACAGTGGTGGTTCTCACTTCTCCGGCAACCGTACACTCACCAGATCCGTTCCCACCACGGTGTTTCCCGCAAACCCGCCGGCCTCGGCGGCTTTTTTGTAATCTGCTTCGGTTAACGCACCGCCCGGCACTTTGTACGGTCCCTGCTGGCGCGCGCCCAGCGGCGGAATCAAATGCGTGAGCATCAGGTGTTTCGCGCCTGCGCGCTGCGCCATCGAACCCAGATCGGTGGCTGTGCTCTGCCGGTGATAAATTGGCGCAGGGAAACCGCTGTCTTTGTCCGGTCCCATCACCGGGTGTATCGCCGAATGAACAATGATGTCTGCGCCCGTGGGAAATTTCGCGAGTTTTTCCACTTGCGCCGACGCGGAGCTGGCGCGTGGCGGGGCAGGCGTGTCGTTGCCCGCGTCGCCACCGATCACCACGCTGCCGGCGGGCGTGTCCACGCGATACGATGCGTGTCCCGCGATATGCGTGGAGCGGATAGCGCTGACTTTGACATCGCCGCGTGACCACACGATCTGCGCATCGTCTTTGGGCGCGAAGGTTTGCACGTTGGCGAGCGCGGCGGGCCCGCCTGCAAGACGAGTGTTGTCTTCAGCGCTGCGCTGTGCGATTTCGCCGGATTGCAGGTAGGCATCGGCAATATGCGTCACCAGCTTTTGGCAACTCATGATGTAAGCGCCTGCCGCCGTTGTGGACGGCGCATCAGCGCTGCAAACGATGTCTACCTTCGGTCCTTTGCTGTTGAAGTGCCAGCGCATTTGCAGCAGATCGGCAAGGCCATCGACGTGATCCGAATGCAGATGGGTGAAAAAAATCGCGTTGAGTTGATTTGGCAGCACGGGCACCTGCGACAGCCGCATGCTGGTGCCGCGCCCGGCATCGAATTGCAGCCGCACCGCATTGCAGCCATCGCTGTCATCGCCATAGCGCACCAGTGTGCCCGCGCCCGCCAGACCGGCGTAAGCCGACGGCCCGCCCTGCGTGCCGGTGAGCGTGACGATCATGCAAGGCGCCGCCTGTGCGGACGCGATGGCGCACGCGAACAGGGCGAACGCGCATCCGAAAGGGGCGAGCAGGGTTAACCAGTTGTTTTTCATTGCGAATCCTTTGGTGAGTGCGTAATTACATTTTGCCTTAAAAGGAGCGGATCATGCGCGCCCCGCGAATCTCGCGGTATTCTCCGCAGGCGCTATAGGATGGCGGGACGTGAGAATTTTTTGACATAAGTCACACTCTCGTGCAATTAGCTGACGAATAGGCTTGACGTTGATCTGCGAAAGGCGTCAACTGAAAGCGCTTCGGTAATTCGGCTCGGGATGGATTTTCGAACTAACGACTGATCCGGTTACTGCTTCAAGTTCGCTGTTGTGCGCGCCCCGATTGCTAGCGTTGCGGGTGTACCTGATGCGAACCGGCGGTGACCACCCTCGACGCTTTGTTTGAGGATTATTCCGAGTCGGGGCCGGGGCAGACGACAAGGTGGTGGCGCTGGACGGGCCACTGGTATCCCTGCGGGGAGATCTAGGCGGTGTGTATAGCCGGAAGCAGAGGGCAGATCTATCGATGAAAATTTCAATAGCGCTACCTTATAGCCGGTAACTGAAGGCCGGCATGCGTCACGGTGACGTGACGAAACCCAGCCACGCAAGTGGCAACCCTGAAGCCCCACGATAGATTCGCGGGGCTTCGCGTTTGTGGCCGTTGTGCCGTGGTGCGCTACAGCGCTACAGCGTTGGCCCGGGCAGCCCGATGGCGTCCTGCGTTAGATGTCTGACCACGTATTCATAGGCGTCATCCACGGAATCCGTGCGATGCACCAGCGACACATCGGCAGCGTTGATCATGCCGTGCTTTACCAGCGCGTCAAAGTTGATGACCTCGCGCCAGTATTCCGTGCCGAACAGCACGATGGGCATGGGCTTGGTCATCTTGCGCGTTTGCACCAGCGTGAGCAGTTCAAACAATTCATCGAGCGTGCCGAAGCCGCCGGGAAGCACAATGACTGCTTTCGCCAGATAGTAAAACCAGAACTTGCGCATGAAAAAATAGTGAAAATGAACCGACAGCCCGCGCGTGATGTAGGGGTTGTCGAACTGCTCCAGCGGCAGCGAGATGGTGAGCCCGACGTTGACACCGCGCGCTTCGGACGCGCCGCGATTGGCGGCTTCCATAATGCCCGGCCCGCCGCCGGTGCACACCACGAAGCGCTTCTCGATGCTGTCGAGCGACTTGGACCACTGCGTGAGTCGAAACGCGAGATCGCGCGCGGCCTCGTAATAGACCGACATTTTCAGAGCCATTTGCGCGGTGGCAAGCGCTGCGCCGGATTGGCCTTCGGCCTCGGCTTTCTTCAGCGCGGCTTCGGCTTGCTCGCGTGACAGCGTGCGCGCCGAGCCCATGAACACCACGGTGTCATCAACGTGTTCGCGTTCGAAGCGGTTTTTAGGCTCAAGATATTCGGCGAGGATGCGCAACTCGCGGCCGGCACGGCTGTTGAGAAACGCTTCGTTGCGGTAGGCCTTGATGGTGGGGTCGGTCATGGTCAGGTTTGTCTGAATGTGGGTAGCAGGCGAAGCATAGCAGAAGCAGAATATTATTAAGTATATGTTTTTATTGCATATTTATTACTGAGTGGGTACTTACATTTCGCCCGGAAACGGGCGGCAGCGGTGTGCTAGCCCACGAGCGGGAACAGC
>JBEBHE010000015.1:0-28180 GCA_040081205.1 Burkholderiales bacterium
TGAGCGGTTTGGCGGGCGGGCATTCGGGGCTGTCTTTTGCGATTAACACATAAACGACCAGCGCCACGACCAGCGGAATCGCCGCAATGCCGAACACGTTGCTCCAACCGTAGGCGACCGCCAGACTCGGCGCAAACAATGCCGCAAACACGGTGCCCGAATTGCCGGCACCGGCGATGCCCAGCGCCTTGCCTTGATGCTCGGGCGGGTACCAGCGCGAGGCGAGCGGCAGCGCCACCGCAAACGAAGCGCCCGCCACACCCAGCGCAAGCCCCAGCACCAGCACTTGCGTGTAACTGTGGATGCCGAAATGCCACGCAATCAACAGCGCCGCGATCACGATGAGTTGCCCGATCAGCCCGGCCATTTTGGGTTTTAGGTGATCCACCAGTATGCCCATGACCAGCCTCAGCAACGCGCCCGCGAGTACCGGCGTAGCAACCATCAACCCTTTTTGCGCTGCCGTGAGGTGCAGGTCTTGCGCGATCTGCACGGCGAGCGGCCCCAGCAACACCCACACCATAAAACTCAAATCGAAGTACAGGAATGCAGCGAACAGCGTCGGCGCGTGACCCGCCTTCAGGAACGATGATTTCATTTCAGCCTCGCTCACGCACAGCGCAAGCATTTATTTTATTTTGAAATATTCAAAAGCACTTCGCCGTTTTCCACCTTTACCGCAAAGCGCTGCGCACACCCCACATCGGGCGCAACTGCCTCGCCGTCCGCCAGGCCGATGCTCCAGTTGTGCAAAGGGCACGCGACATGACGCCCAAACACGATGCCTTGCGATAGCGGCCCACCCTTGTGCGGGCACTTGTCGAGCAATGCGAACACTTCATTCTCCGCATTGCGAAACACCGCAATATCGCCGTGCGTGCTTTGCACCACGCGCGCGCCGAGCGGCGGAATATCCTCAACCGCGCCAACTTTCATCCATGTGTCCATAGCCCTTACTTTCTCCGGAGCGTTCATACGGTCAATGCCTCGAATTCATGTTTCGCTGCGCCTTGCGCGCGCTCGCGCCACGGGTCTTTCTCGCCTTGCAGCGCGTAGAGCAGGCGGCCATAGAGCGCCTTACGGCCTTCGGCGTCTTCAATCACCCTCTGCTTGACGTAATCGAGGCCCACACGCGCGACCCAGTGCACAGTGCGGTCGAGATAACGCGCTTCTTCACGATACACCTGCAAAAACGCACCGCTGTATTCGAGCACTTCTTCCGCCGTTTTTACCTTGCACAGAAACTGCGCGACTTCGGTTTTGATGCCGCCGTTACCGGCAACATAAATTTCCCAGCCCGAATCAACGCCAATCACGCCCACATCCTTGATGCCCGATTCGGCGCAGTTACGCGGACAACCCGACACCGCAAATTTCACCTTGTGCGGCGCGTACATCTTGGCGAATGCACGCTCCAGATCGATGCCCATCTGCGTGGAGTCCTGCACGCCAAAGCGGCACCACTCGGAGCCCACACAGGTTTTTACCGTGCGCAGTGCTTTCGCATAGGCATGGCCGGACGGCATATCGAGATCTGCCCACACTTTCGGCAAATCGGCCTTTTTCACGCCGAGCAAATCGATACGCTGACCACCGGTGACTTTCACCATGGGAATTTTGTATTTGTCCACCACATCGGCAATGCGGCGCAATTCCGCCGCGCTGGTGGATCCGCCGTACATGCGGGGTATCACCGAATACGTGCCGTCTTTCTGAATGTTGGCGTGAGCGCGTTCATTAATGAATCGCGATTGCGGATCGTCTTTTGCTTCGTGCGGCCAGGTGGAGAGCACGTAGTAATTGATCGCCGGCCGGCATGACGCGCAACCGTCGGGCGTACGCCACTCCATTAAGCGCATCACGTTGGGAATGGTCAACAAGTGCCGGTCGCGGATCGCCATGCGCACTTCTTCGTGTGTGTGATCGGTGCAGGCGCACATGGGCTTGTTCTTGTTAAGCTGCGGCGCATAAGCGCCGCCCACCGTTGACGCCAAAATCTGCTCTACCAACCCGGTGCACGAACCGCATGACGATGAAGCCTTGGTATGCTTGCGCACATCCTCCAGTGTAAACAATCCTTTTTCCTTGATCGCTTTCACAATGACGCCTTTGCACACGCCGTTGCAGCCGCACACTTCCATACTGTCGGCCATTTGCGCCGCATTGCTCTGCCCCTGATGGCCGGTGTTACCCAGGTGGGCTTGGCCGAACATCAGATGATCGCGAATCTCGGAGACATTTTTTTTATCACGCAGCATCTGGAAATACCAGGCGCCGTCGCCGGTATCGCCCACCATCACGCTGCCGACGATGCGGTCATCTTTTAATACGATTTTTTTGTAGACACCGCCGATCGCGTCATGCAGCACAATTTCTTCGGTGTCCGCAGCGCCCTGAAAATTACCGGCTGAAAAAAGATCGACGCCTGTCACCTTAAGTTTGGTGGATGTCACCGAGCCTTCGTAGCGCCCAATGCCCAGATGCGCGAGATGATTCGCGCACACCTTGCCCATTTCAAACAACGGCGCCACCAGGCCATAAGCAATTCCCCTGTGCGACACGCATTCACCCACGGCGTAGATGCGCGGGTCGTACGTTTGCATGGTATCGCTCACCACGATGCCGCGCGTGCAATGGATGCCCGCAGATTTCGCCAGATCATCGTTGGGCTTGATACCCACGGCCATCACCACCAGATCAGCGGGAATTTCTTCGCCATCCGAAAAACTCAAGCGGCCCACGCGGCCTTCGGCGTTCGCCAGAATCGCGGTGGTCTGCTTGCGCAGCAGGAACCTGAGTCCTTTGTTTTCCAGTGATTTTTTCAGCATGTCCGCCGCGGTCTTGTCAAGTTGGCGTTCCATCAGCCACTCCGCAAGGTGCACCACGGTGACATCCATGCCGCGCAGCTTCAATCCGTTCGCCGCCTCAAGCCCCAGCAAACCGCCGCCAATCACCACGGCGTGTTTGTATTTGCCCGCAGCCTCGATCATCGCGTTGGTGTCGTGTATATCGCGATACGTAATCACGCCCGGCAAATCCTTGCCGGGTATCGGCAGCACAAACGGGTTGGAACCGGTCGCGAGCAGCAGCCGGTCGTATGATTCCTCGGTGCCATCGGCAGCAATAACTTTGCGCGCCACGCGATCGATCTTGGTGATTTGTTTATTCAGGTGCAGTGTGATGCCGTTCTTCTCATACCAATCGACATCATTGAGCATGATCTCCTTGAGCGTCATCTCCCCCGCCAGCACCGGGGACAGCAAAATGCGGTTGTAGTTGGCATGCGGTTCCGCGCCGAATACTGTGATCTCGTACAGATCCGGCGATATCTTGAGAATTTCTTCCAGCGTGCGCACCCCTGCCATGCCGTTGCCGACCATCACCAGCTTCATCTTTTTCATGCCTGTTTCCTCGATAATTCCTGCATCTTGTTACCCTCGTTACTTGATCTGACTGCTGCCAATCGCACCACTTCCCCCACCACCACCAGCGCAGGACTTGCCAACGCTTCGCGCGCCACGGCTTCAACCACCTGATCCAGTTGACTCACCACGCAGCGCTGCGTTGACAACGTGCCGTTCTGCACCACCGCCACCGGCATCGATGCGGCCATGCCTGCATCGCGCAATCCGCTCACAATCCCCGCGAGATTCGCAAGCCCCATGTAGATCACCAGCGTAGTACCGTTACTCGCCAGCGCGTTCCAATCGAGTTCAGCCCCCGCGCGCGCGTTGCCGGTAATAAAGGTGACCCCACGACAGAAATCGCGATGCGTTACCGGAATACCAAGCGCCGCCGGCACACCGATACCCGCCGTGATCCCATTGACCACTTCAACTATGACTCCCGCACGAGTCAGCGTTTCAACTTCTTCCCCGCCACGCCCGAACACATAGGGATCTCCGCCCTTGACGCGCGCCACCGTCAACCCGTCGCGCGCCAGTTGCAGCATCTTGCGTTCAATGAAGGCCTGCGGCGTGGAACGGCATCCGCCCCGTTTGCCGACTTCGATTACGCGCGCGCCTGGCCGCACAAATTCCAGCACGTCGCGATTCACCAGGTCGTCGATCAGCACGACATCAGCCTCACCCAGCGCGCGCACTGCCTTGAGCGTGAGCAACTCCACGTCGCCGGGGCCCGCGCCGATCAGCCACACCTTGCCGCCTCGTTTCACGTTCATGCCGCCGCCCTCTCGGGTTCGGCGAGCAATTGCTTGACGGCGGGCAGGCACGAACCACATTCCGTGCCGCATTTCAACGTCGCCTGCAGCGCAGCCAGCGTTGCGCCCTTGGCAACTTCGCCGCGAATTTCCGATTCAGATACGTCATGACAAGCGCAGACAATACGGCCACGATTGAGCGTTCCGCGCGGCGCGCTCGCCACCGGCGCCAGTATCCACGGCCTTACCGCTTCTGCAGACGCACCTTGCACCATCATGTTCTTGAGCCAGTCCTGTGCTGCGGTCTCGCCCGCGAGGCACACGCTTTGCACCATGCCGTCTTCGATATGCGCTTTTTTTTCCACGCGCCGTCGCGCATCGACGTAGCACATCGTGTGTTCGACGCTCATGCCCAGCAGGCTATCGAGTTGATCCAGCACTTCATCGGCCACCGGTTCGGCGCTATAGCCGCGCAATTGCACCACGGTCGTGTCGCGCCCGGCCACACTGACATGCGCGTAGTCAAAGCACTCGAGCAGGGGGCGTAAATCGTCCACGAATACCAGCGCGTCGTCGTGACGAGCCGCCTCGAAGCGGCGCATGGCCACTACACGAAACGGCAAATCAAGCTTCTCCACCTGAATGACCGCGTGCTTCAGTTCCGGTTGTTTCGAAACGGCATCGAATGCGGGCACCGACAGGCGATTGGCGCCGCTGGTGTTCATGTTGCGGCTGCCCCAATGCATGGGCATAAATGTCTGGCCCGAGCGTAGATCATCACTCGCCATCACTCGCACCGTAATTGCACCGCGCCTGGATTTAGCTCGTATCACATCGCCATCGGCAAGGCGACGCAACGCCATGTCTTGCGCATTCATCGTCAGCAGCGGC
This sequence comes from Burkholderiales bacterium, assembly GCA_040081205.1. GTDB lineage: Bacteria > Pseudomonadota > Gammaproteobacteria > Burkholderiales > SG8-41 > UBA5216. The sequence goes on from JBEBHE010000015.1 coordinate 5,051, forward strand.
TCTTCAGCGTGATTGTGCAATCGCGCGGCGCGCCCGCTGCGGCTCATGCCATGCCATTGGTCGCGCAACCTGCCCGTATTAAAATGCAATGGAAAACGCGCATCGGTTTTTTCCGCAGTGCCCTTGTGCATAGCGTTGACGAAACGAGCGCGGCCTGAGGGTGTAGGGAAAGCGCCATCCTCATATAAACGGGCTTTGCCTGTGGTAGCGCCTTCGGGAAACGGCCATTGTTGCGGACCTCGTGAATCAAGGATGGCGTAACTCAGCCCGGTAATATCAAGATCGCGGCCACGCGTCGATTCGCGGTGTTCATTGAACACATCTTTCGCGCACGCATAGGCAAACAAGCGTGGCGCGTCCGTGTTGTCGAGTTTTTCGCCCAGGCATAGCGCAAAGTCGCGGGCAATTTTCCAATCGGCGCGCGCCTCACCCGGCGCGGTTTGCGCAGGGCGCACACGGGAGATGCATCGTTCGGAATTGGTGACGGTGCCTTCTTTTTCACCCCAGGTAGTGGCGGGCAAAAGCACATCCGCGTATTGCGCCGTTTCGATTCCGGCAAAGGCATCCTGCACCACCACCAATTCCGCTTTGGCCAGCGCCTCATGCACACGCGTCACGTCGGGCATCGAGTGCGCCGGATTAGTGCAGGCGATCCACACCGCTTTGATGGTGCCCGCATGCAGCGCATCAAAAAGTTCCACTGCTGTTTTACCCGGCGTCGCCGGCACATCTGCAACGCCCCACAGCGAGGCCACTTCCGCACGATGCGCCGCATTGGCCAGATCGCGATGCGCCGACAGCAAATTCGCCATACCGCCGACTTCACGCCCACCCATCGCATTGGGCTGGCCGGTGAGGGAGAACGGTCCCGCGCCGGGCTTGCCGATTTGCCGCGTAGCCAAATGCAGGTTAATCAGCGCCGCATTGTTGTGCGTGCCGTTAACCGATTGATTGAGCCCTTGGCAATACAGCGACACCGTCGCCTTCGAACCCGCGAATAATTTCGCAGCCTTGACGATATCCGATGCGGGCACGCCACAAATTTCAGCGGTCGCTGCCGGCGTATATTCACGCACGGTTTCTTTTAACGCATCGAAACCTTCGGTATGCGCGGCAATGTAATCATGGTCCACCAGCCCTTCCCACAACATCACGTGCAGCATGCTGTTGTAGAGAGCGACATCACTGCCCGGGAGTATCGCCAAATGCAAATCGGCTTCGCGCGCCGTTTCAGTGCGGCGCGGGTCAACCACGATGGTTTTGAGATCGGGATTTTTCGCGCGCGCCGCCTCGATACGCCGGTACAGCACCGGATGCGCATACGCGGTATTCGAACCCGCGATGAACAAACATGTGGCATGGTCGATGTCGTCGTAACACGCCGGCGGCGCATCCGCACCCAGTGTCGCCTTGTAACCCGCCACCGCCGACGACATGCACAGCCGCGAATTGGTATCGACATTGTTGGTGCCGATCAAGCCCTTGGCGAGCTTGTTGAACACGTAATAATCTTCGGTGAGCAATTGTCCCGAGATGTAAAACGCCACGCTGTCGGGGCCATGTTCACGGATGATCGCCGCGAATTTTTCGGCAATAAAATCCAGTGCCGCTGCCCAATCGGTGCGCCCACGCGGCGCACCGCGGTGCGTGCGCATTTCAGGATATAGCGCGCGGCCCGCGCGGCCCGTCGTCAAGTGCAGCGTTGATCCCTTGCTGCACAAGCGCCCGAAATTGGCCGGATGTGACGGGTCACCGCGCACGCCCGTGATGCGCTCGCCGTCGCTGGCGATAAGCACTCCGCAGCCGACACCGCAATACGCACAAGTAGAAGCAGTTTCTTCCATGGTGAAGTAATAGCAACCTCCGTGCCACTACTTTTTTATAATAAAAACAAATACTTACTATTATTTCAGCAACAGGAACGCTCATTATTGGTGCATAGCAGCATTACAAAGCTTATTGTTGGTGCGATCAGAGTGAATCCGATGCGCACCGTTCTGATGCAACAGAGGCGTGGTACGCTCGCGGTCAACGCTATTTCACTGCACCGCGTTCAGCCTTGACCATGAAAAAACGCCACTTCCTGAAGGTTTCCAGCCTATTGCTTTTCGGGGCATTCGCCTTCGCTGCGGCAAACGCGCGCGCGCAGATGCCCGAAATCGCACTCGCCATTACCGGCAACAAACTCACCGCCGAAGTTGCCGCCTCCAATCCGGAACGCATGCAGGGCCTGATGCACCGGCGCATGATGCCGGAGAATCGCGGCATGTTGTTTGTGTTTACGGACGTGTCGCGACACGCGATGTGGATGGAAAATACCTTCATCCCGTTGTCCGTTGCGTTTATCGACAGCGACGGCATCATCACCAACATCGAAGACATGAAACCGCACACGCGCGATGCGCACCCTGCGGTAAAACCGGTGCGCTATGCGCTGGAGATGAATCTAGGCTGGTTCGCCAAGCGCGGCATCAAGGCTGGCGCGAAGATTGAAGGACTGGAAAAAGCGCCTGCGCCAAAGTAACAGATGGCTTCGCCAAAGAAAAAGCCCGGCATTGCCGGGCTTTTTCTATTCTGAAATCGACGAAATCACAAACCGCCGTTCTGCTGTGCCACCATGCAGAACAACATGGGAATCGACAGCATGGTATTGATGCGTGAAGTCATGCCGGCCAGTTTTGCGGCAGCGGCTTTTTCCTCGGGTGTCACCGTCACGATACCCAGGGCCTTCTTCTGATTCGGCCAGATGATAAACCAGACGTTGAACGCCATCACCAGCGCGATCCACATGCCGATGCCGATGGCCGTGAAGCCTTTGCCCAAGGTCAGCGCCTGCATCAGGTAGTTGCTCATGCCCGCCACCAGCAGACCGGTAACCACCGTTGCCAGCGCTGCCCAACGGAACCAGAACAGCGCGGTCGGCGCGATCACTTTGCCGATAGCCGGTTTTTGCTCATCGGGAATTTTCGGCATGGACGGCGTTTGTACGAAGTTGAAATACCACAGCAAACCAATCCACATCACGCCCGACATCACATGCAACCAGCGCATGACAAACGTCCACCACACATGTTCACCGAATTTACCGCCGGCGCCCACGATAAAAATCAGGGCGATGAGAATAACAATGCCCGCAATGATGGTCTTGCCCAACGACGAAAAGAATGCAGCCATGGATTCGCTCCTTACAGTTATGCCGATTGTATTTTGGTTCTAGCGTGTTTTGGTTCTAGCACCGACAATTCTAACACAAGCATGTCCGCTCACGCCGCCGCGCAAAGGCGCTGCCGTTCCGTAATACATTGATTCGCATGCGCAATTTCCACACCTTGCATGCTACGATAAAGACCTTCCGCTACTATCAACCCGCATGAACCACCTGCCCTCGCCGCCGTTGCACACGTCCACAGCCGTTGATGAAGAACGTATGCCGCTGTGGGCACTGCTGGCAGGACTGCTTGTGACCGGCGTGGTGACGCATGCCGTTTGGCACTTCACGTCCAGCCGCGACGAAACCGACGCGCGTATTGGCTTTGAAGCGCGCGCCAGCCAAATCGACATCGCGCTGCGCGAGCGCATGCGCGACCACGAACAAGCACTACTCGGCATGTCCACCATTTTCGCTGCCGGTGTGCCGCTGGATCGTACCCGGTGGATCGCGCAATTCGAACTGCTTCGACTCGGAGAAAACCAGCCGGGTTTCCAGGAGACCGGCTACGCACCGTTCGTCACTTCGCGCGAAAAACAACGGCACGAAGCCGCCATGCGCAAAAGCGACTATGCGGATTACGCGATATACCCGGAAGGCGAGCGTCCCGGCTACGTGCCGATTGCGTATCTCGCTCCCGCCGGCGAGCGGCAACGCAAGACGATAGGCTTTGACATGGCTCACGAGCCGCTGCATCGCGCGGCACTGGAGACGGCGCGTGATAAAGGACAACCCGTTATCACGCGCAAAATCATCCTGTCGCCTGAATCCGAAACCGTGAAACACTCAGGTGTCCTGATGGCTCTGCCGATTTATCGGCGCGATACTGCCATCGCTACCGTGACGCAACGGCAAGATGCCATTCAAGGTTACGTGTTTGGCGCGCTGCGCGCTCGCGAACTGATCGACGGCCTGGCTGCGGGCAAACAGGATTTACGCGTCGAAATCTTCGACGGCGCCGGTCAGCACGCCGGCGACCTGCTGTATGACAACTTGCCTCCCCGCTATACAAGCGCCCCAACCACAAGATTTGTCGCCCTCTCCACCATCGCGCTTTACAACGGCACATGGAGTTTGCGCGTCAGCACGCTGCCTGAGTTCGATTCAGCCATCAGTTACAGTGGCGCACGTGTGGCCACCGCGAGTGCGCTGCTGATCAGTCTATTGGCGCTCACCATGATCTGGTCACAACTCACGCTGCGCCGCCGCGCGGAAGGCATGGCCAAAAGAATCACTTACGATCTCGCACAAAGCCGCGAGCAGCTTGCATTGGCGCTGGAAGGGTCCGATCTCGCGCTGTTCGACTGGAATGTCGGATCAGGTGAAGTTCAACTAAGCGCGCGCTGGAGTGTGATGCGGGGCGGCAAAGCGGAACCGGTGCGCACCACGCTGAAGGAACTGGAAACGCTGGTCCCGCCCGAAGACCGGAGCAACATCAGCGCCAACATTGCCGCGCTGCTTGACGGCCGCAGCGACCGGTATATCGTCGAACATCGCGTGCGCCGCTACGACGGCACCATGATCTGGATCGCCAGCCACGCCAAAATCGTCGAACGCGACAGCATGCAACGTCCGCTGCGTCTGGTGGGTACAAACGTGGATATCAGCCAGCGCAAAGAAATGGATCGCATCAAAAGCGAATTCATTTCGACGGTGAGCCACGAGTTGCGCACGCCGATCACCGCGTTAATAGGCGCGCTGGGTTTGTTACGCAAAGGCGTGGTAGGCACCCTGCCCGACAAGGCAACGACTTTTCTCGACATGGCCTATCAGAACGGCGAACGACTCTCCGCGCTCGTCAACGACATACTCACGCTCGAAGACACCAGTGCGGGACGCATGGCGTTCAACATAACGTCGATCGACCTCGCGCCCTTTCTCGAACGCGCGATAACGATGAACGCGGGTCTCGCCGACAAAAAACATATACGTTTCGCCCTAGATCGGGTTACGCCTTCCATGAGCATCCGCGCCGACAACGACCGGTTGATGCAAGTTATCACCAATCTGCTGTCCAACGCAGTCAAATTCTCGGCAACGGACGCCACCGTCAGACTTGCCACAGAGAAACGCGGGGCGGTCGCGCGCGTGAGCGTGATGGATCATGGACCGGGGATCCCGCACGAATTCCGTCCGCGCATCTTCGAACGATTCATGCAGGCGGACGGCTCCAGCACGCGCTCACAAGGCGGCACCGGCTTGGGGCTTGCTGTCTGCAAAACGCTGATCGAAGGCATGGGCGGGCAAATCGGCTACACCTCGGAAGTCGGCAGCGGCGCAACGGGAACTACGTTTTATTTTGATCTTCCGCTGGCGGGCGATGCTGTGGCATCACCCACAATCTGAATCATTGTTTCGGGGTAGCCCCACCTGTCAGCGGCACAAACCGCACCGCCAGCACGTGGCGTGTTTGCGTTTTTCCATCGGCGGATTTAGTGATCAGCAGCAATTCCTGATGTGAGCCCTGCGCCCCGACCGGAATCACCAGTTTACCACCGGGTTTTAATTGCTCAACCAGCGCCAGCGGCATTTCGCGCGCCGCCGCCGTCACCATGATCGCGTCAAAGGGCGCGGCTTCGCGCCATCCCTGATAGCCATCGCCAACACGGGTAATCACATTGCGATACCCCGCAGCAGACAGGCGTTGCGCTGCCAGGCGTCCGAGTGGCTCGACAATTTCAATGCTGTGTACTGAAGTCGCCAGTTCAGCCAGCACCGCCGCCTGATATCCTGAGCCGGTGCCAATCTCCAGCACTTTCTCGCTGCCGGAAAGATCCAGCAGATCACTCATCAGCGCCACGATATACGGCTGTGAGATGGTTTGGCCGTTGCCGATCGCGAGCGGCGCATTGCGGTAAGCACTGGCTTCGTCGCCCGCCGCGACGAAACGATGGCGCTCCACCTTGTTCATCGCATTCATCACCCGCGCACCAAATACCGCACGACCGGTTTCCGCAGCGGTATCGCGTGCCATGGCCGCGATTTCAGCGACCATTTTTGCACGGGCCATCGCGTAGCTATCCTGGGCAGAAACGGTGTTCATCACGATTGCAAGCATCAATCCAGCCAGCGTTTTCATATCATGCGAGGCCAGTTAAAAGGGGCATACCGTTTCCAGTATGCCCCTCTCCGCGCCGCCTGACCATCCGGCAGCGAAATTTGCAAATTACTTCTTAGCCGGCGCTTCCGCTTTGGGTGCAGCAGCGGCGGCAGGCGCATCTTTCTTCGTGGACAAGCAGTCTTTCATGAAGGCTTTACGATCATCGCCCTTCATTTTCTTGTCGCCGGCTTCCTTGTTGCAGGTCGTCATCCGGCTTTGTTGCGCCTTTTGCTTGTCTTTCATGCAAACGCTCATGAATTTTTTGCGCTCGTCGCCCTTTTTGTCGCCTGCGTCCGCGTTACATTCTTTCAGGCGCTCGTCGTTGGCTTTTTGTGCCGCCGTGCGCTCCTTCTTGGCCTTCTCGGCTTTCGGTGCGTCGGCTTTCTTGGCGTCGGCCTTCACGTCCGCCTTCGGTGCTTCCACTTTGGCCGGCGCTGCAACGGGTGCCGCCGTGACCGCAGGTGCCGCTTTCTTCGCGTCGTCTTTTGCTTTGTCCTGTGCAAACGCGAGCGGTGAAGCCGCCAGCATGAAGCACGCCACTGCGATTAATTTCTTCATTCCAAAATCTCCTGATTATTGTTTAATAACAAATAGTTAAAAGTTAAGGCTGCTCACCGAGAGCAGTCCCGGCACAGCCAATAACGCGCCACACTCCCGTGCGCTGACACAGGTTGACGTCGCGCGACGGGCGCTTCCGAACTTTCACGGATCGCGTTGCCGCCGAGAATGAGAATCGTCATCTGTTTTTGCGGCAACGCTTTTAACGCAACCTTAAAACAACGGCATCTGCCTCACCGCTTCAGCCGCCGCCAACGGCGCTCGAAACAGTGTGGTATCCAGCGACGCGTTGCGCAGCATGCGATCACGCGCGTCGAAACCGATGCGCCGCTTGGCAATGGCAAATCGCCTCGAGAGCAATTCGGCAAACTCGCCCTGCCCGCGCATGCGGGTACCGAAGTTTGGATCATTGTCACGACCGCCGCGCAGTTCATGCACGCGGCTCATCACGTGTTTGGCTTTCAGCGGGTAGTGGCGCTCAAGCCAGTCGCGGAACAGCGCCTTTACTTCATACGGCAGGCGCAGCACGACATAACCTGCTTGCGTGGCCCCCGCTTCGTACGCGGCCTCGAGCACGGCTTCAATCTGATCGTCATTTAAAAACGGAATCACCGGCGCGACCAGCACGCCCACCGGCACACCGGCCTGCGACAGCGCGCGTATCGCTTGCAGCCGCCGCGCAGGCGCGGAACAGCGCGGCTCCAGCCTGCGGGCAATATCGTGATCAAGATTGTTCACGGAGAGGTGGACATTGACCAGCCGTTTTTGCGCCATCGGCACCAGGATGTCGAGATCCCGCTCAACCATGGCGTTCTTGGTGATAATACCCACCGGTTGATTGAACGCCGCGCACACTTGCAGAATGCCGCGCGTGATATTGAGTTTACGTTCCGCCGGCTGATACGGATCAGTGTTTGCGCCGAGCGAGATCACCTCGCAGCGGTAGCCCGGTTTCGACAATTCCTTGCGCAGCAACTCCGCCGCGTTGACCTTGGCAAAAATGCGCGTCTCGAAATCCACGCCGGGCGACAGATTGCGATAGGCGTGCGTGGGCCTCGCGTAACAATAAATGCAACCATGCTCGCAGCCTTGATACGGATTGATCGACTGCGTGAACGGAATATCGGGCGATTGATTACGCGTGATAATCGACGCAGCGGTTTCCTCGATGATCTGCGTCTTTAGCGCATGCTCATCATTATCATCACCACCGTTGTCATGCGTCCAGCCGTCGTCATATGCCTCACGCTCGACTTTCTCAAAACGTCCTTCGGGATTGATCGCCGCACCGCGTCCCTTTTGTGTCTTTTGTGGATCCACATGCTTGCCCGAAAGCGTTCTGAGCGCCACAACGTTGCCCTGCTCTATTCGGCCTTATGCGCGTGCGTGGTAATCATTTCCATCACGCGCCGGTTGTTCTTGCCGGTGATCTCGGTGCGCACCACCGCCGTGAGCCGCCCGTGGTGAATGATTTTTGATTTGGCCTTGATCACGCGGCCTTCACCAGGACTGATATACCACGCCGTCACCGCGCTCAGCATCCAGCTTGTGGGTAGCGCGGTTTCGGCCGTCGCGATACCCAGCCCCATCGTGATGCCGCCCTGCAAATGCCCCACACGATTACTGACATGCGGGCCGTTTTTGAGTTTGCCTGCCGCACCTTTTGTCAGCGGGTGCGTATCAAAACCCCAAAAACGACGGATAAATGCGTCACCTTTTTGCGCGGCGGCGATCGCAGCATCGGCGAACTCGAGCACCTTGCGCTCATCGCGCTGCAATTCACTCTCGGCGAGCGGTGCAACATCCGCATCGCTGTCCTTGCGGTGCGACATCGGATACAACGCTACGCCCTTCGGCGGATTCAATACCATGAACGTTCCGACGCCGTAACACACCGGCTTGCTGTTACTTGATACGGTGACCTGACCCGAACCCTGTTTGCTGGTGATGTTGCCCACATAGCCCTGCAAAGAAGACGCCGCGTGCAGCCGGCCCGTCATCGGCACGCCGGTGAACTGCAGATTCATTTGCACCGTCGCCAGCCGGGACGCGGGCGTATGCCCAGCGCGCACATTCGCCGCTAAGGCAATATCGGCGAGTACCGCCAGCGCGCCGTAATTCACATTGCCGTTCGACTCCACGACGTGCGGGCCGGCGTCCATCGACATGCGAACATCGTGCTCGGCATTGTGATCAAACGAAAAATTCAGAAAATTGCCGGTAAAGTGATAGCCCGGCGTGCGGTTGAGGGCGAGGCCGCGCAGCACACGGCGGCGTATGGATGATTCGATGGAGTCGTTGGACACTGGCGTTAAGCGGGTTGATGGAAAGTGGGGCGTATTTTACTGCGAAGCGGAAAGATGCGAGACGCCTCATTCGTTTGCGTCTTTGCCGCCCAGCCGTTTTTCCAACACGGCAAACGCCTCGTCACCCGTTGAACCCTGAGCGCGGGACAACCCAACGGCCATCAATCCCAGCGCGCGATAGATTTCCGCAACACGCGGATCAAATGTATGCAGCGCGTCCAACTGCCGCGCCACCACGGCATGATCGCCCCGCGCGATGGGGCCGGTAAGCGCTTTTACCGTACCCAGCCTGAATACGTTGTCCACGGTTTCCCGCACCAGCGGTTCCATCATCATGCTGGCAGTCGCGCGCGGCAACCCGGCCTTTTCGTAGCACTGCAAACCGGCTTCCATCAGGACGGTCAGGTAATTGCACACGATGACGCTCGCAGCGTGATAAATCGTTTTGAATTGAGGATCAATTTCGGTGACGCGGGCGCCGAGTTTCTCGAAGGCGGGTTTCAATAGCGCCAAAGCGGCCGCATCACCCTCGGCTACGCAATAAGTACCGGCGAAGGAACGTACCGCGTCACCCGGATCGGCAAATGTTTTCAACGGATGCACGCTCGCAACAGACACCCCTTTGATGATCGCCGCGCGCAAACCAACCGACGGCAGCGCGCCGCTGCAATGAAACACGGTATCGCCCGCGCGCAATATGCCGCTGGCTGCGAGACTTTCCGCCACGCCCGCCAGTTCGCCGTCGGGCGTAGCCAGCATCCACACATCGGCAGGACGCATCCCGGCAAGCGCATCGACCGCACGGCCCGCACCGATGAATGCCACTGCGGCACGCGCACTCCCGGGCGTGCGGTTAAATACATCCTGAATGTCGAACACGTTTTGCCGGCGCCACAACGCAGTGAGCGTGCGTCCGACACGTCCCGCGCCGATGATGTTAAGTGTTTTCATGCGTGGTCATGTTGCCTGAAGCGATCATACTACGCAGCAGAGATTCATAAAATAATCAATAGAAACAAATACATAAGCATCATGTCGCCGTGGTGCGTTATGCTACAACACGCTACGCGGTTCTCGCGCGTCACGCCGACCTTACACCTTACATCAACAGGGGATTTGATCATGCACTTACCTTCTTTGGCAGGCTTGCTGACGGTTACCATACTGTGCACGCCTGTTGCCGCGCAGGCACAAGCCTTTCCGAGCCGTCCGATAGAAATGGTAATCCACAGCAATCCCGGCGCCGGACAGGATGTTTTCGGCCGCTTGTTTGCGGAGATCACCACGCGCGACAAATTGCTGCCGCAACCTTTCTCTATCGTCAACCGGCCCGGCGGCAGCGGCGCGGTCGCATCCACCTTCATCAAAAGCAAGCGTGGCGATCCGTACTATCTGCTGTCGCTATCCACCACCATCGTGCTGTCCGCCGCGCACCGTCCCGGCCTTGGTTTGGGTCTGGACACGTACACGCCGGTCGCGTTGTTCGGCTTTGATTTGCAGTCGATCACGGTGCCGATCGATTCGAAATATAAAACGTTCAAGGAATTGCTCGACGCCGCGAAGCGCGAGCCGGATTCGATTGTGAACGGCATTTCATCGGCCACCGGCACCGCGCGCTTTTTGCAATACCAGATCGAAAAAACTACCGGTGCGAAATTCAAGTACGTGTCGTTCAAGAGCGGCAGCGACGCTATGGCGGCAGTAATGGGCAAACACGTCGATCTCACCATGGAAAACGTGAGCGAAGTGTTGAGCGGCGTCGAAGCCAAAAAACTGCGCATCCTCGCGGTGCCCGCCGAACAACGTCTTGTCGGATTGCCCGACGTGCCTACGTTGAAGGAACTCGGCTTCAATATTCACGTCGGTGGCGGACGCGGCCTCGCCATGCCGGCCGGTGTGCCGAAAGAAACGCTCGCGGTGATGGAAGCGGCGGCGGAACGCGCGCACAAGAGCGCCGTGTGGCGTGATTACGCCACCAAGAACATGTACGAAAACACTTACATGGGCAGCGCCGCGTTATCGCAATATCTAGCAAAGACATTGCCGGTGGTGGGTGAATTCATGGAGTTTGTCGGCATCAAGAAACCGCAATAAACCATGAGTAAAATCGCTGCCGTCAACACCTACCCGATCCGCGCGCCGTTAAAGCGCAAACACCACACCGCGCAGGAACCACGTGACGATGTCGCGCTGCTGCTGGTGGAAGTCGTCACCGATGACGGCATCAAGGGTTACGGGCAAGTGAGCAGCACGCCGATGAAAGATATCGCGGCGTGGATCGCCAAACTTGCGCCGCACGCCATTGGCATGAACGCGCTGGCGCACATCGATGTATGGGAAAAGCTTTTTGCGCTCACCTCGCCGCAACCAGGCTTGGGTGGCCTGCCGCGCGGTGCGCGTCCGCAAATCATGGCGGCCATCGGCGGCATCGACATGGCGCTGTGGGATATCTCGGGCAAAGCCGCGGGCATGCCGGTATATCAAATGCTCGGCGCGCAAAACAAACCACTGTTTACCTACGGCACCGGCGGTTACTACGTCGAAGGCGCGCCGCTCACTGCCTGCGCCGACGAACTGGCAGGCTTTGTTGCCGCCGGATACAAGGGCGTGAAACTCAAAACCGGCGCGGATACAATTGCGAACGAAGTCAAACGCATCGCCGCCACGCGTGCGGCCATCGGTCCGGATATTCTGCTGATGCTCGATATGAACGCGGCGTACGATTTGCCGGCGTGCATCGAGTTTGCGCACGCGGTCGAGCCTTACGACATTTTCTGGCTGGAAGAACCGCTGCACTGGTATTTGCAGCCGGCGGATTTTGTGCAGTTGGCTAAAGCCACGCCGATACCGCTGGCGCATGGCGAACGCGAACTCACACGCTTCACCGCGCGCGATTTCATGAACCACGGTTCGATCCGTTACATGCAGTTCGATGCCACGCGTTACGCGGGATTTACCGAGGCGCTGCGTATCGCGCACATGGCCGATCATGCGGGCGTGATGATCGCGCCGCATCAGGCGCCGGAGATACACGCGCATCTGGTCGTGGCATTTCCGCGTACCGGCTTCGCGGTGGAATCACACGGTTCACCCGACCGCGATCCGATCTGGCACGGTTTGTTCAGCGACCGCGCGCAAATACGCGACAGCTATACTTACCTGAACGACAAACCCGGCTTCGGCGTCGAAATCGACTGGGATTACGCTCGAAAATATGCCGCATAAAATGTTGTTTAAATACATATATCTACATATCGCCCTCACGTAACGATGCCCACCCGCCGCACCTTTCTGCTTGCCGCATCGGGCGCACTACTCTCCACGCTGCCGCCGCGACTGCTGGCGCAGCCGCGCTTTCAGAACAATCCCTTCACGCTTGGGCTGGCATCCGGTTATCCGCAGCCTGACGGCATCGTGTTGTGGACGCGTCTCGCGCCCGACGCGCTCAACGGTGGCGGCATGCCCAAAGCCGTTGTAGAAGTAGGATGGGAGATCGCGGCAGACGAATCGTTTCGCAGCGTGTTGCGCAAAGGTGTCGAGCGCGCCACGCCGCAACTCGCACATTCGGTGCATGCCGAAATCAGCGGACTCGAACCAGCGCGCTGGTATTGGTATCGATTCCATGCGGGAGAAGCCACCAGCACCGTCGGACGATTCCGCACCGCACCGGCGGCGGACGCAATGAACGAGCGGCTGCGTTTCGCGCTCGCCTCATGCCAGCATTACGAGCAAGGCCACTTCAGCGCCTATCGAAGCATGGCGTCAGACAATCTCGATTTGGTGATTCATGTCGGTGATTACATCTACGAATCCTCGCGCACGGGCGCCAAGTTGCGCGAGCACAACGCGTCCGAACCGTACACGCTGAACGAATACCGCAATCGTTACGCGCTCTACAAGAGCGATCCCGGCCTGCAGGCGGCGCACGTGGCATGTCCGTGGCTGGTCACGTGGGACGATCACGAAGTCGATAACGACTACACCAACGACCGCTCGCAGGATCTCGATCCGCCTGAAAAATTTTTGAAGCGCCGCGCCGCGGCCTATCAAGCCTACTACGAGCACATGCCGCTGCCGGCATGGGCGCGCCCGCGCGGCGCGCATGCGAAAATTTATACGCAAGCCGGCTTCGGACAACTGGTGCGATTTTTTGTGCTCGACGACCGCCAGTATCGTTCGCATCAGGTATGCCCCCGGCCGGGGCGCGGCGGCAGCAATACGGTTAACAGCGCGGATTGCCCCGAACGCCTGTCGCCCGATCTGACGCTGCTCGGCGCCGAACAGGAACGCTGGCTCGCCGATGCCATTACAAAATCCACCGCGCGCTGGAATGTGATCGCGCAGCAAACATTGATGGCGCAAAGCGACCGCGATCCGTTATGGGGTCAGCGCTTCTGGACCGACGGCTGGGACGGTTATCCGAAAGTGCGCGAACGGCTGCTAAACACAGTCGCCGGCAGCAAACTGTCCAATCCACTGGTACTCGGCGGCGACGTGCATACCGCGATCGTCGCCGACCTCAAGCTCGATTTCAACGACGCGAAAGCGCCGGCGATGGCAACGGAATTTCTCGGCCCGTCGATTACATCGCGCGGCCCGTCGCCGAAAGCGCTCGACGCCGTGCGCCACAAAAATCCGCATTTCAAATGGGCCAATTCGACAGAGCGCGGTTATGCGAGCTTTGAAATTACCGCCGAGCGTTGCGTCACGCGCATGCGCGCGGTGTCGAGCGTCAGCAGGCCCGATGCGAATGTGCGCGATATCGCAACGTTCGTCGTGGAAAACGGCAAGCCCGGCGCACAGCCGCTATAACCCGCTTATAGGTAGTACGCCCCGCCGTTCACCAGGTAACACTGCCCGGTAATAAACGAGGCCTTTGTACTGGAAAGAAACACCGCCAAGTCAGCGACCTCGTCGGGCGTGCCCGCGCGCGGCACGGGCTGACCATGCCGCACCGTTTTTTCGGGCAGCACGGCTTCGCGCTCGGTGTCGATGGTGCCGGGTCCGACGCAGTTCGCGGTAATACCGAACGGCGCAAACTCGGTCGCCAGCCCACGCGTAAACCCGACGATAGCGACTTTGGCCATCGCCTTGGCGGCACCGTGCCCGAGGAACGGCGCGATACCCGAGAAGTTGACTATGCGGCCCCAGCCTTTTGCCTGCATGAGCGGCAGCACGCTTCGGCACACATGATACGGACCGTTAAGATTGACCTCGATATTACGCTGCCACATCTCAAACGATTGCTCCAGAAAACCTTTGCCGCGGGATTCAGCGCGGTACACCGCATTGTTGACCGCGACATCGACACCGCCGAATTTACGGCGCGCGGCCTCGACGAATTGCGCCACTTGTGCGCCGTCGGTGATATCGCATTTTTGCGTGAGCACCTCGGCGCCCAGCGCACGCGCCTGCCGCGCGGTTTCCTCCAGCCCTTCCATTTTCGAGCTGGTGCATAACGCGAGGTTGGCGCCTTCGCGCGCAAACGCGGCCGCCATGACGCGCCCGATGTTGCGGCTGGCGCCGGTGATTAAAACGGTTTTTCCCTTGAGACCGGTTTCCATGATGCGGCATTCCTTTCAGAGTCGTAATTGTTACGGTGTATGATATTACGATTCGACGCGATCGCTACTCATTCCAGGAAACGGCGTCATGAGCCAGCCTGCCTTCGATGCTTTAATCGCGTCTGCCAAATTCATTCGCTGGAAGAATGCGATTTACCATAAAGCCGGCATCCACACGCTGCCCGGCGGCATTCCGTTCGAAGTCGCCGTGGTGCAGGGCAAGCTGCCGCCGGTTCCCGCGCCGTAGCGACGTTACGTCCCTACGGCCACCTGGCTCAGCCCACGCCGGTGCGTGTCTGGAGCGTTGCGGCATCGGGATAATCCGCGATGTATTCCGCGATGAGGTCATCCATCGTTGCCGGACCGCGCAAACCAAGACTGCGCGCACGCGCCGTGTCAAAGCGCCACGGCCAACCGCCGACGATATCTGAAATCACATCATCTTTTTGCACGCACACCCGCGCCGCCGCTTGCGCGCCGCCACAACGCTCCAGCGCCGCGAGCATGTCCGCCACACGAACCGAAAGCCCCGGCAGATTCATCGCTGTTCTGCCACCCCACTGCTCGCGCGGCGTTTCATAAGCGGCGATCAATCCTGTCACCGCAAAACACGGCGAGGTAATCCACACACCGGTTTGCGGATCCACCGGGCAAATAGCATCCGTGCCCGCCAACGGTTCGCGAATAATGCCACTCATGAATCCCGACGCGGCTTTATTCGGTTTGCCGGGCCGCACCGTCACCGTCGGCAAGCGCACGCTGCGTCCATCGATGTAACCCTTGCGCGTGTAATCGGCAATCAATTGCTCGCAGATAAATTTTTGCGTGCCATAGGAATTTTGCGGCATCGGTAACGTGTTGTCGGCAATCACGTCGGGCCCACCGTACATAGCGCCGCCGTATACCGCGAGCGAACTGGAAAACACCATTTTCGGTCGTTGCGTTAATGTCCGGCACGCATCGAGCAGCGCACGCGTGTTATCGAGATTCGCGCGCAAGCCCACATCGATATCCGCTTCGCATTCGCCGCTTACCGCGGCCGCGAGATGAAACACACCCTCCACGCCATTCATCACGCCGTCGTTCAACAAGCGCTGCAGATCGCCAGTCACACTGCGCACGCGCGTATCGGCAAGCAGCGCCGCATCACGCAAGGGCGCGATGTCCACGAGCACTATTTCTTTAAGTGTTTGTTTTAATTCATTTTTTAATAAGACGTGCGCGAGCCGCTGACCAAGAAATCCGGCACCGCCGGTGATTAGAATTTTCATCAATCAGCCGGACATCAATCGATGCCGGTCGCCGCGAATATTTTCTTCGCGGCAATCGACGTCAGGTCACGCGTGAGCGCGGCGGCCACATCGGGTGCAGCACTTGCCGCAGCCACCGCAGCGTAGTACGTCGAAACATTCTGAATCGCGTCCGGCATCGGCGCTACCAGTTTGACGGGCAACCCTTTGTCGATCATCACCATGATCTCGGAAATCTGTCCCATACCGATAGCGCCCGGCGCGAGTTCCGCGACCGTGGTGATAATGGCAGAGCCGCTGTTCACTACAATAATTCTATCGCCCAGTGGCGCTTTGAGTCCCAGCTTTTCGAGCAGTGCCGCGATATAAACGCCGCTGGACGCATCGTTGTGTACCACTGCGCTGGACGCCAACAGCGCGCGTTTGAACGCTTCGGTATCCGACACATCCGGCGCGAGTGCATCCTGATGCACCACCACGCCCACGCGCGAGCGACCCAGCAGCGCACGCGTGGCGGGAACAATTTTTCCGGCTGTGGCAAACTCATCCATGGCACCAGCGGTTGCCACCAGCACATCGGCGTTTTCGCCCGCGGCAATGCGCTTGCGCATTTTCGGCACCTGCGTGAATTCCACTTCCAGTGTGGTTCCTGTGTCGCGCTCGAACACCGCGCACAACTGCGCCACACCGCGCTTCACCGCGCCTGCCGACAATACCTTGAGTGACATGAGAGATTCCTGTGTTAATCAATGCCGGTCGAAGCCAGCATCTTGCGGCCTGCTTCCGATGTGAGCATGCGTAAAAACTCCGCCGCCGCATCCTGCGCGTTGCTCGCGGTTGCCACCGCCGCTTCGTAGGACGTCTCGCTCTGAATCGCATCCGGCAACGCCGCCGCCAGCACAATCGCCACGCCCTTATCCGCAAGCTCGCTGATCTCCGCAAGCTGCCCGACGCCAAACGCGTTGCGCGTGGACGCAGCCACATGATCCATCACTTTCACTGTATCGCCGAGCTTCAGCACTTTGTCTGCCCCCACACCCATTTTCCCCACCAGATCGGCCACATAGTTGCCACTGTTGGCGACATTACACACAATCTCGTCGGCGTTCAGCATCACCTGCTTGAATGCATCTACCGTGGACATATCCGGCACTTTCGTGCCCTTTTTCACCACCATTCCGATACGCGAACGGCCCAGCAGCCCACGTACGCCGGCAGCGGTTTTTCCGGCCTTTTCAAAATCATTCATGGTGGCGCGCGGTACCACGGCAATGTCCACTGCTTCGCCGGCAAGAATGCGATCCTTCACGCCCGGCGCGCCCGCGAATTCGACTGTAATTTTATGACCAGTGCGTTTTTCAAATTCGGCCGCGACCAGCGTTACGCCACGTTTCACCGGCCCTGCGCCCAAAACCTTCAGTGTTGTCATTAATGTTATTCCTGGATTAAAAATTCGGAAATTATCGGTAGCCCGACTCTATGGTATTCTCGATTGTAATCGACGACGTGGCAATGCCTGAGTATGCTCGCCGGCCGCCAGTAAATTCAATATTACATTTCCGCATTAAGGAGAACCCCATGACAGCATCACTACGCATCAAAGGCGTGCTCGCACCGGTATGCACCCCGTTCAAAGCCGACTACAGTCCCGACCACAATCGCTTTGTCGCGCAATGCAAATGGATGCTGGGCCAAGGCTCCGGCCTCGCGGTGTTCGGCACCAACAGCGAAGCCAATTCCCTTTCGACCAATGAACGCATCGCGCTGCTCGATTCGTTGTTACAGGCGGGCGTGGATCCGGCGCGCATGATGCCCGGCACCGGCTGCTGTGCGTTTACCGACACCGTGCGCCTGACCGAACACGCGGTCAAGGCGGGCTGCGCGGGCGTGCTGATGCTGCCGCCGTTTTATTACAAAGATGTTCCCGAAGAAGGTTTGTTCCGCCACTTCTCCGAAGTGATCGAACGCGTGGGCGATGCGCGGCTGCAAATTTATCTGTATCACATACCGCCGGTCGCCGTGGTGCCCATCACCACCAAGCTGGTTGAACGGCTGCTCAAGCGTTACCCCAAAGCCATTGCCGGCATGAAAGACAGCTCGGGCGACTGGAACAACACCAAACTTTTCCTCGACGCATTTGCCAAGCAGGGCTTCGATGTCTTCGTCGGCAGCGAATCCTTCCTGCTCGCCAACATGCGCAATCACGGCGCGGGCTGCATCTCCGCCACCGCCAACGTCAACCCGGCGGCCATCGATAAACTGTACCGCGAATGGCAAAATGCCGACGCGGATGCACAGCAAGCGGCGCTCGACGTAGTACGTAAAACCACCGGCCAGTACGTCATGATCCCCGCGTTGAAAGCGGTAATCGCGCACTACGCCAAAGACGCCGAATGGGCCACAGTGCGCCCGCCGCTGGTGGAGCTCACGGCGACGCAGGCGCAGACCATTGTGGATGGACTGCTGAAACTCGGGTTTGATATGCCGGGGTTGGTCAAAGCAGAAACCGCCACTGCATAAGTTATTTTTTCCCAAAATAAAAAAGCGCGCTGGGAGCGCGCTTTTTTATGCCTGCCGGTGCTCGTTGCAGTAGCGCCGCGCGCGAAGCATCATCAGCGTCCGTGTTTGCCGAGTTCCCAACCCTGCTTCGCCAAATGCTTTTCCGCCACCTCGATGGGTTCATCTTCGAGCGGCGTGGCCATCGTGTCGTTGTAACGATTCATGAAACCGAAAAACGAAATAACCGCCACGATTTCAACAATCTGCCCTTCGTTCCAGTGCCTTTTCATTTCGGCGAAGTGCTCGTCGGTTACGGCGTTGGGCTGTGTGCTCGCGGCTATCGCCAGTTCCAGCGCCGCTCGCTCCGCTTTGCTGAACAAGGGACTCACGCGAAAATCCCAAATCGCTGCAAGTTTGGCATCGGCCACGCCCTGCTGGAGAGACCCCCCAGCATTGTGCGCCATTCAGTAATGACAGCCGTGTACCCGCGAGGCCATGTAGCCCACGAGTCGTTTCAAGCCGAGCGGCACGTCGCCGTTAGGGTCCATCACAGCGGCACTCAACCCGCGCAGGGCTTTGAGAATCGCGGGCTTGCGTTGCAGAATAAGCTGGCTGTTGGGAATGTAATGCCCGGTCGCTTTGATTTTTTCAAAAATGTCGGCAACTTCCGGCACGGCGCCTATGGGTAGCGGATCAAGTCTTGGCACGTTTTTCTCCTCTTGGTTGATGGCAAATACCGGAGGCGGGGGATGGATTTGAACCACCCTGGACGACTTTGCAGGCCGCCGCATAACACTCTGCCACCCCGCCGTGGATCGAAATTACGCTGGTTTTAACAGTGGCTCCACCGCGCGCGGAATCAAACTCATCGCTGCCACGGCTTTTACCGAAGGTTCGGCACTATTCGCGGCAATCGATTTAATCCGCGCAATCGCCTGACCCGCCGCAGTCTCAAGCCAGAACCAGCGCTGGATGCTCGCACTGGTATGCGCGCCCGGCTGCGCGGATTTGGCTTCGCAGTAAAAAGCCCGAAGTTCATCACACGCCTGCTTTAAGGCATCGCCATCGGTCACGTCATTGCGGTAACGCGCCGGCGGCGTGTCGCTCAACCACGCCGCAAGGTAATTCGCCAACGCCATCGCCGGCAAGCCGGTGACGCCGAGCGTGGTGCGGCCATGCAGCTTGATCGCCACCTCATGCCATGCGCCCAATTGGGACACCTCATCAAACAGGTTATCGGATAACGTACCGGTAGATTTCATGCGCGGAAAACTCACCGGACACACCAAATCCTGCGGCGCGGGCGTCAACGCGCCCTGCCCTTGCGGTGCGTCTTGCGGAAAATCCGCAATCACCGGCCCCATGTCGTGCTCCAGCAACTCAAGCGCCGCGCGCAGCACTTTGGTTTGAAACGCCGCATCGTTGGGTGCGCCGAACGGACGCCCCAGAATAAACGGCACCCACAGCGCGCGCGGCGGCGCCAGCGCCTCGGTATGTTCACGCACAAGGCTGATTTGCGTGGTGGCGATGCCCTCGGCTTCGAGGTAATGCGCGAGTGCGCCGACGGCGCACGTGCAGTTGGGTCAAACAGGACAGAGCAGCACCGCGTCCACGTTATCCTGTTTCAGCAGCCGCGCCAGTTCTTTCGCTTTGGGTTCGTAATTGGTCACCGGTGACACCGCGCCCATGAACGAATAGTGAAACGCGGCGACGGCACCGATGATTTTTTCGTGCGCCAAATCCTTCAACCGATCCAGCGGAAACGCCACATTCCAGTCTTCCTGAAAACCGCTGCGGTCATAGTTAACCGACATATGGCTCATCACCAGATCACCCGCCTTCACCTCGCCCGGAATTACCCGGTAATCCATGCTCGCCGCGCCCGCGCCGAACGGCTTGTCGCCGCGCACATGCAAACCCGCCGTGCTGACGATAGCGACACGGCGCTGCGCCAGCGCAGGGCCGCGCGCCCAATGCCGTGATTCAAATTTCGGCAGAATGGGAATTTTTTTCAGCATGTTTTCCCGGTCGGATTCCGGAAGATCCGCAAGACGAACCATGGTTGCACTCCTGTTAAGGTAAAGATCATTCGACAAATGAGGCTTAATTATGAACTGTATAGTCCATAACAGGCAAAAATTATTGACGGCTATTGATCCAGGCAGCGCAACATCACGTTGGCGATATTGGTGAGCACGGCACGATCCGGATTGGCCTTGCCCACCAGACGCAAGCCCTGAATCCCGGACATCAGGAATGCCGCCAGCGCATCGACATCCGCATTTTTGCCAAGCTGACCGGCGCCCTTGGCTTGCAATAACACGTCGCGAAACGTGTTCTGCACGCGCGCCATGCTCTCGCGCACGCGCGACGCAACCACCTTGTCATGGCGCGCCAATTCGCCCGCGCAGTTGCCGATGAAACATCCGCGGCGGCCCGGCCCCGCCACAATATCGTCGATAACCCGGTGAACAAACGCCGTGATGCCCGCGCGCGGAGACGCGCTGCCGGACGCAGCCGCGTTGATGCGCGCCACGGCGGCAGCTTCGTATTGCGCCAGCGCATTGAGATACAACCCTTGCTTGTCGCCAAAAGCCGCATACAGGCTTGACCGGCCCAACCCCGTCGCGGCGCACAGATCGTCCAGCGACGTCGCCTCATAGCCCTTCGCCCAAAACGCCTGCATTGCGCGGTCGAGCGTATCGTTAAGATCAAATTCGCGAGGGCGGGCCATGCTGTGGCTTCCTGATCAGCTACCAAGTATTAGGATTTTGTACCAAACGATTCACAATAACAATTACAAGACATTCAGCGCAACAATCCCGCCTCACGCATATATTTCAAAACCCCCGGATGGATCAACTCCCGGCTGGGCGCAGCCGCCAGTGTATTTGCCAATGTCGATTCCGCTGCCTGTGCAAGCTTTTGCGCAAAGGCACCTTCGCTCTTGTGCAACGCGCGCGCGAGTTTGTAGGCCACCTCATCCGGCAACGAGGCACGCGCCAATACGAACGGCCACGAACCGACGGAATGCACCGGCTCGCTTTGCCCCGGATAGCTGTTGGCCGCCATGCTCGCCGCTTTCAGGAACGAGTGCTTCACCATGATGCGTTTGTTTTCTTCCGCGCTGGGGCCGATAAAGCGCGCGCCCGCCGGGCCTTTGGCGATGCTGGCGAACGGCGGCCAGCCGAGACCGCCGCCCCACATCGCCGCCGCGCGGCCATCCAGCACCATCGGCGGGCCTTCGCCTGCGCTCTTTAACAATATCGGATCGAAATCCTTATTCATATCGAGACCCATGCCGTCCATCACGTAACGCGCGAGCACGATGAAGCCCGAGGTGCCCGCGCCCCACACGATCGGTTTGCCTTTGAGATCGGCAATGGATTTGTAAGGGCTGTCGGCGCGCACGATGAACATGCCCGCCTGCGAATAAGTAGCGTTGATGATGCGGATATTTTTTGCGGGTGGGCCGCTGATGCCTTTGATCGCTTCGTAGGTGACTTCGCCGGTGACCAGACCCAGATCCAGTTTGTCCTGCTCCATCAGCGGCAGATTTTCGGTGCTGCCCTTGGTGTTGATGGGCTCGATGCCAAGGGTGGCATCGGCGGCGTTCAACACTTCGGCATAGGGCCAGCCGTAGGCAGGAAATCCGCCGCCGGGGGTGGCGGTACCGAAGACGAGTTTGGATTTTTCTTGTGCGTTAGCCATGCGATTTGCTCCCATTAGCATCAAAGCGGATGCAGTTAATAAACGTCGTTTGTGGTTTATCTGATTCATGATGATTCCTTTGTGCCGAGCGTGACGCCACTAGCCTCTTCCCACAGTTTTGCGACTTCGGTTTGATCGAGTTGCCCGCCGAATTGTTGCACCGCTTCCGCCCACAGCGCATGGGTGCGCTCCGCGAGCGGCGCGTAGGCGCCGATAGATTTTGCCGTATCGACAGCAATTTTCAAATCCTTGGTAATGAAACCCATCGCCATGCCGGTGCTGAATTGGCGTGTGAGAATTTGCGGAATAACCTTTTTCTCCAGCGGATGCTGACGGCCGTTAATCATCGGCAGCAGCGCGTCGGCCATGAATTTTGCATCGAGGCCGAATTTCTTGCCGATGGTCATGGCCTCGACTACGTTGATCATGGCACAGGCATTGATGTAATTGCCCAGCGCTTTTAGCGCGTGTGCGTTGCCCACTGCACCGCAGTGGATGAGGCTGCGCCCCATGCATTTCAACAGCGACGTGACGCGTTCAATCGCCGCCGCGTCGCCTGCCGCCATGATGTCCAACGTGCCATCACGCGCGAACACCACGCCGCCCATCACCGGCGCATCCACCACATCGATGCCGCGCGGCTTCAGCGCCGTCGCCAGCTTTTGTGTCGCCACCGGATCGCTGGTACTCATGTCGATCACCACGCCGCCTTGCGCGAGTGTGCTCGCGACGCCGCCGTCGCCCACTATCACGGCATTGACGATTTTGTCGTTGGGCAACATGGTAACTACGACTTCAACATTGCGCCCCAACTCAGCGAGGTTCGCGGCGACTTTGCCGCCATGCTGCGCGACAAATTTTTCGGATGCCTCCGGATTCACGTCATACACGGTGAGATCAAATCCGGCTTTGACACTATGCGCCGCCATCGGAC
>JBEBHE010000226.1:0-7980 GCA_040081205.1 Burkholderiales bacterium
ACCTTGCGCCGACCACGCCGCTGGAGCACGACAAGATTCTGCGCGAGCAGATTCAGGCGTTTGGTGACATTGCGCGGCGCGTTGGATTAAAGTCGAACTAAGCAAACGGAGAATCGTCAATTGCTCTCCGTCATACCCGATGCCTTCACAATCGCGGCGGCTTTTTTCATCTCGACAATCAAAAACGCAGTGAACTGATCGGGCGTGCTCGCCACCAATGTGGCGCCTTCGTTCGTGAGCCGCTTCTCCACATCCGGCTGTTTGAGAATGCGCGCCATTTCTGTTTGCAGTTTGTTTACCGATGCCGGCGGCGTGCCGCCGCGCACAAACAAACCATACCAGTGCGTCAAGTCGTAGCCTGGCACGCCGGCTTCGGCGATGGTTGGCACGCCGGGCAACGCGGCGGAACGCGTGGTGTTGGTGAGGCCAAGTGCGCGTATCTGGCCGGAGCGCACGTACGGCACGACTTGCAGCGCGTTCATGAAATACAGCGCAATCTGCCCTGAAATCAAATCGATTGCCGCCGGCCCGGCGCCTTTATAGGGAATATGCGTCATGCGTGTGCCGGAAAGATGTTTGAAAAGCTCAGCGGCCATGTGCGGCGGCGATCCATTGCCCGAGGTGCCGAAATTCACTTCGCCGGGACGCGCTTTCGCGAATGCAACCAGCTCCTTCACCGTGCGCGGCGGGAACGAGGGATGCACCGACAGCACCAGCGGGCTCGACGCCAATTGCGTCACCGGCGCGAGATCTTTCAATGTGTCGTAAGGCAGATTCTTGCGGATGGCAGGATTGCCCGCAATGCCGCCCGGCACAATCAGCATGGTGTGTCCATCGGGCGCGGCGCGCGCGACGTGCGCGGTGCCGATCACACCGTTCGCACCGGAACGGTTTTCGACAACCACCGGCTGACCCCATGCTTCGTTCAGTTTTTGCGCGATCGCGCGCCCGAGAATATCCGTGCCGCCGCCGGGTGGGAACGGCACTACCATGTTCATAGGTCCCGAAGGGTACACTTGAGCGTGGGCAGCGGTGGCGAGCATGACTGCTGCTATCGGCGCGAATGTCATGTTGCTACGGAGAAATATCATGCGATGTCGCCTTGATAAAAATATCAATAAAAACAAGTGGTTATATTGATACTGTGTTGGAGTGACTAATCTGCATAATGCGAATGGTATTGTTCGGCACCGGTGTAGCGATGGACATGGTGCAGCCCTTGTCACAAAATTCGAGAACATTATAAGCGCGAGGCGTGCCGCTTCGAGTGCGACGCGATGCGTGCAAGGCCATAGGGAAAAAACAGTGATTGCGATTTTTCGTGCTGCACTATTTGCCATGCCGCTGGTGGTGGCGCTCCCTGTGTTTGCTCAATCGTACCCGTCAAAACCCATCCGCCTCGTGCTGCCGTACCCGCCCGGCGGCGGCACCGACATCATCGCGCGGCCGTTGGCGCAATTGGTCGGCGCCGGCATGAGCCAGCAAGTGGTGATTGAAAATCGCGGCGGCGCGGGCGGCAACATCGGCATGGACGCGGTGGCGAAAGCGCCGCCGGACGGTTACACGCTGGTGTTTGCGATTACCGCGCAGTTGGCAGTGAATCCGAGTTTGTATCCGAAGCTACCGTACGATTTGCTGCGCGATTTCACGCCGATATCGCTGATCGGCATGGCGCCGTATTTGCTGGTGGTGCATCCGGCGTTGCCGGTGCGGTCGATGAAAGAACTGGTTGCACTTGCGCGCACGAAGCCCGATGAACTGCGCTACGGCTCGGCGGGCAATGGCAGCGGTTCGCATCTTGCCGGCGAAATGCTGAATTCGCTGGCGCGCGTGAAGTCGGTGCATATTCCGTATAAGGGCGGCGCCCCGGCGCTGACTGATCTGGTGGCGGGGCAACTGCAATTGAGTTATCTCACCTACACCTCGACCAGCGGATTTATTCGCGCGGGCCGTTTGCGCGCGCTGGGCGTGACCACCGCCAGGCGTTCGCCTGTGTTGCCGGATTTGCCGGCGATTGCCGAGAGCGTGCCGGGTTACGATTCCGCCGTTTGGTACGGCGTGCTGGCGCCCGCTGGAACGCCCGCTGATATCATCGCGCGCTTGAATCGCGAATTTCTTGTCGCGCTCAAGAACAACGAGTTGCGGCAACGTTTGATTCCCGAAGCGTTTGAACCGATGGGCACGCCGCCGGAATATTTGGGCGAATACATGAAAAGTGAAATCGCGCGCTGGGCGAAACTGGTGAAGGCGACGGGCACGAAGATCGATTGAAAATGACGACGAGGCAGGTATGTCCACGCAACTGAGTGCAGATAGTAAAAACGAATTGCAACCCGCGCCGTACACGGATCAGTACATCGAAGCAGGCGGCTTGCGGCTGCATGTGCAGGATTATGGCACTGCGGGAAAACCGCCGATGCTGTGCGTACACGGCGGTGCCGCGCATGCGCACTGGTTTGATTTTGTCGCGGCGGGTTTTACCGCCGACTATCATGTGCGCGCCATCGATCAGCGCGGCCACGGCGACAGCGCGTGGGCTGATTCCGCCGCGCCGGATTATTCGTATGAGCGTTACGCGGCGGATTTGAACGAAGCTGTTGAAAAACTCGATCTGCGCGATTTTGTTTTGGTCGGGCATTCCATGGGCGGCGTGGTTTCGACGGTGTATGCCGCAACGTATCCGGGCCGCGCGGTAAAGTTTGTGTTGATTGATTCCACCATCAGCATGCCGCCGGAGCGCGTGGCCAACCTGCATGCGGTGGGGAATCGCGAAGGCCGCAGTCATGCGGATCGCAACGAGTTCATGGTCAATTACAAGTTGCGGCCCGCGGGCAGCAGCGCTGCGCCGGAAATCATTCGTCATCTCGCACAACACAGCGGCCGGCAATTCGACGATGGCCGCTGGCGTTACAAATTTGATCGCAACGTGTACGCCATGCGCGAGCGTATGGACAGCTTTCCGTACTGGAACAAAATCAAAATTCCCGCGCTGATCATCAAGGGATCGCGCAGTGAGCGTATTTCGCCCGCGGTGATCGCCGAAGTAACATCGCGCGCGCCGCAAGTTGAAGTCGCCGAAGTTGCCGATAGCGATCATCATGTGACGCTGGATAACCCGGCAGGGTTTATTCAGGCGCTGCAAAAATTTATCAATAAAAACATGTAGTTACATAAAGACGGCGGATGCGATCCGTTAGCAGCCGGTTTTGTATGGATGTTCTTGCGTGAGGAGCGTGCGATGTTGCGGCACACCTATTATGTTGTGCGTGGCTGTGGACTGGCGTGGTGCCTGACGGCAACCTTTGCGTTGGGTGCGCAGCCCGCGTCGACAGGCTCAGCGCAGCTGTACCCTGCCAAGCCGGTACGCATGATCGTCGCGGGCCCGGCGGGCTCCGGCCCCGAAGTGGTCGCGCGGCAGCTCGCAGCCAAGCTGACTGAAGCGTGGGGCCAGCAAGTGGTGGTCGATCCT
The DNA here is from genome assembly GCA_040081205.1 of Burkholderiales bacterium. GTDB lineage: Bacteria > Pseudomonadota > Gammaproteobacteria > Burkholderiales > SG8-41 > UBA5216. Next base: position 3,470 of record JBEBHE010000226.1, read on the forward strand.
CGGCCCGGTGCTACGGGACTCATCGGTGCGGATATCGTTGCGAAATCCGCACCGGACGGTTACACCCTGTGGTTTGCAACCTCGACACAGTTACTCGGTACCACGCTGTATCAGCGCAATTGGATGGCGAAAGAATATGCGCCGATCGGCATGTTTTCGAGTACGGCATTCGCCATCGCTGTCAGCAGCAGCCTGCCGGCAAATACCATCGCGGAATTCATTGCGTACGCGAAGGCGCGGCCGGGCAAGTTGTTGTACGGGTCGAATGGCCAGGGATCGACGTCGCATCTATGCACGGAATTGTTTCGTGCGCTGGCTGGCATCGATTTGGTTCACGTGCCCTACAAAGGCGGGGTGCCGGCGCTGGTCGATCTGGCGGGCGGACAGATACAGTTATCCTGCCAGCCGCTGCCGTCGCTGCCGCTGGTGGTGAAAACCGGACGCGTGCGCACGCTGGCCGTGACCACGGCGAGGCGAACCAGAATTGCGCCTGATGTGCCGCCGGTGGCAGAGACGATTCCCGGATTCGAGATCCTTGGCTGGCACGGTTTACTCGCGCCGCTGCATACACCCAGGGGCATCATCGATAAAGTCAATGCGGCGGCAACCAGGGTGGCACTGAGCGCCGATATGCAGGAGCGGATGCTGTCTCTCGGTGTGGAGGCCGCGCCTTCCACGCCGGCGGAATTCGGCGCGCGCCTGCATGCCGAGACCACCAAGTGGGCGAAAGTATTGAAGGACGCGAATATTCGCCCCAATGAGTAGCGGTATTGGGGTTGGTGGGTATAAAGTCGCCGTTGAGAGACGCTATCCGTACCATCGTACTATCCAACGAGGGAGAAGATCATGAGGCAATTACTGGCGGCGGCATTGCTGTCGTTCACGTGCATATCGGCGTCAGCGCAAACAGCGGATGATTTGCTGAACGCAAACAAGAACACGGAAAACGTGACCACGTTCGGCATGGGCTACGATTTGAAGCAATACAGCGAGTTGCGGCAAATCAACAAGTCGAACGTCAAGCGTCTGGTGCCGCTCTGGAGCACCAGTCTTGCCAACGAGATGGGCGAACACGCGCAGCCGACGATTTATAACGGCGTGATGTACGTGGTGAACGGCAACCAGACGTTTGCACTGGATGTCGCAACCGGACGGCAGATCTGGCGCACCCCGGCGACCTACGATCGCGGCGCGCTGCGTGTGGCAGGCGCAGGCGCATTGATGCGCGGCACCGCAACCATCTACAACGGCAAATTGTTTCGCCAGTATCTGGATGCGCATGTCGGCGCGCTCGACATGAAAACCGGCAAGGAAATCTGGAAACAAAAATACGCCGAATTCAAAGAGGGCTACAAGGGCGTGATCGCACCGATCGTCGCCAATGGTGTGCTGGTATCGGGGCAAGGCGGCGGCGACAGCACCACGCGCGGCTTCATCGAAGGTTACGACCCTGAAACCGGCAAACGCCTGTGGCGCACCTGGACCATACCTGCGCCGGGTGAGCCGGGCTCCGAGACCTGGCCGCATGAAGGTAAACCGGATGCATGGAAATACGGCGGTGGCGCGACCTGGCAATATGCTTCGTACGATCCACAGCTCGATCTGGTGTACATCGGCACCGGCAACGCCGAGCCGTACAACCCGTCCTATCGCGACGGCATGGACAGTCTTTGCACCACGTGCTTCATGGCGATCCGCCCCAAGACTGGCGAGGTCGTGTGGCAATACCAGACCGTACCCAACGACAGCTATGACTTCGATGCCAACGCCGAAAGCGTGCTGGCCGATATTCGCATCGACGGGCAAATGCGCAAGGTGCTGATCAACGCGCACAAGAACGGATTTCTGTATGTGATGGATCGCACCAATGGCAAGCTCATTGCGGCGCATCCGTACGTCAAGGTCAACTGGGCTACGCACATTGATTTGAAGACGGGGCGCCCGGTGCTCACCGATATTCTGGATCGCGCGATCAAAGGCGAAACCGTCAATGTGTTTCCGGATCGCGGCACCAATGCATCGTTGATTGCGTTCAACCCGAAAACCGGATTGGTTTACCTGAACGCGTGGAATCAGGCGCGCGTGATGAAATACGTCGAAGCCAAGCTGGTGATGGGCGGCGGCTATACCGGGATCACCGGCTCGCAACTGCTGCCGGCGGGCGAGCCCAGAGGTTACTACACTGCGTTCAATCCGCTCACCGGAAAGGTCGTGTGGCAGGTGCCGTTCCCCGATGCGCCGGTCTCGGCGGGCATGTTGGCCACCGACGGCGGCTTATTGTTTACCGGACAGTTAACCGGCGAACTGATCGCGCTGGATATCGACAACGGCAAGCGCTTGTGGCAGTTCAAAACCGGCTCCAGCATCAATGCAGCACCCATTACCTACACGCACAAAGGCGTGCAGTACGTAACCGTATTATCGGGTCGCGGCGGTAGCAGCCCTAATCGCTGGGCGCGTGACACACCGACCGGTGGCTCGGTGTGGACGTTTGCGCTGATGCAGGACTAGATAGACGATGGCGCCGATGAAAAATCTTTTTTGTTTGGCGCTCATGCTCGCGGGTACGAGCGCCATAGCACAGAACACGCCGGTCACGCCGGAGCAAATCAAGACCGGCGCGGAAATCTACGCGAGCAACTGCGCTACGTGCCACGGCAATCGCATGAAAAATCCGGATTGGGCGATTGATCTTGCGACCATTCCCAAAGATGATCGGCAGCGTTTTATTCAATCGGTGACAAGCGGCAAGAACACCATGCCGCCGTGGGGTGATGTATTGAAGCCCACTGACATTGAGGCACTGTGGGCGTATTTTTCCGCTGGCGAAAAATGATGTTGGTTTTACCTAAAGGGAGAGAGACGATGAAAAAATTATTGATGGCGTTGCTGATGGGCGTTTGTAGCGCGGCTGCATACGCGCAAACCGCAGAGGAGCTGCTGGCCGACGGCAAGAATACGGACAATGTGCTGTCCCACGGCATGGGTTACGACGCCAAGAGTTGGAGTACGCTGAAGCATATCAACAAGTCGAACGTCAAGCGGCTGGTGCCGGTGTGGAACTTCAGCCTTGCCAACGACATGGGCGAATTGTCGCAGCCGACGGTTTACAACGGCGTAATGTATGTAGTGAACGGCAACTGGACGTTCGCCATCGACGTCGCCACCGGCCGGCAAATCTGGCGTCAGCCGGTGAACTACGACCGTGGGGCGCTGCGCGTGACGACGGGCGGTGCGTATCTGCGCGGCCACGCCACGATTTACAACGGCAAACTGTTCCGGCAAAACATTGATGGGCACGTGGCCGCGCTCGACATGAAAACCGGCAAGGAAATCTGGAAAACCAAATTCGGCGAATGGAAGGAAAGCTACGGCGGCATTGTCCAGCCCACCATCGCCAACGGCGTGCTGATCTCCGGCATGGCCGGCGGCGACCGCACCGCGCGCGGCTTTATCGATGGTTATGATCCGGATACCGGCAAGCGTCTGTGGCGCCGCTGGACCATTCCGGCGCCGGGCGAACCCGGTTCGGAAACCTGGCCGAACGACACGCTGCCCGACGCGTGGAAATACGGCGGCGGCGCTACCTGGCAGCCGGTCACCTACGATCCCGAACTCGATCTGGTGTTTGTCGGCACCGGCAACGCCGAGCCGTACAACCCGAAATATCGCGCAGGCATGGACAGCTTGTTTGCGGCGAGCGTGATTGCGATCAAGCCCAAGACCGGCGAAATGGTGTGGTATTACCAGTTCCTGCCGAACGACAGTTTTGACTTTGATGCCACGGCGGAAAACATCGTTGCCGATATTCAGGTCGAGGGCAAACCGCGCAAGGTGCTTATCAACGTCAACAAGAGCGGCTTTGTGTATGTGCTCGACCGCACCAACGGCAAAGTGATCGCCGCGCATCCGTACACGGCGCAGAACTGGGCGAAGTACATTGATCTGAAAACCGGCAAGCCGGTGCTCACTGACCTACTGGATCGCGCGATCAAGGGGGAAACCATTGACTTGAATCCGCGGCTCGGCACCAACGCAACCTTGTCGGCATACAACCAGCGCACCGGCATGCTGTATCTGAATTCGTGGGAAATTTTCCGCGTGATGAAATTCGTGGATGTGAAATTGCAGGTGGGCCAGAGCTATATCGGCATCGAGACCAGTTCGAAGATTCCTGAAATCACCGGCTATCACATCGCGATGAATCCGCTCACCGGAAAGGTGGCATGGAAGATTCCGTTGCGTGACTTCGCCGTCTCTGCGGGCACGCTGGGCACCGATGGCGGGCTGCTTTTCACCGGCAAACTTACCGGCGAGGTCATCGCACTCGATCAGGAGAACGGCAAACAGTTATGGCAGTTCAAAACCGGCTCCAGCATCAATGCGCCGCCGATTACCTATACGCACAAGGGCGTGCAGTACGTGACGGTGTTGTCAGGACGTGGCGGCAGCAACCCCAGCCGCTCGGCGGGCGCTGTCATTCCCACCGGCGGTTCGGTGTGGACGTTTGC
>JBEBHE010000498.1:0-2066 GCA_040081205.1 Burkholderiales bacterium
GCCAACGTGATGCTCGAACTCGATGAAGCCAGCCAATCAGGCAGCGTGACCGCGCGCGGCAAGGATTCCATCAGCGGCACCAAATTCAGTACTACCATGCAATTCAAGGTGGAAGGCCAGGACGCACCGCCGCAAAGCACGATACCGATCAAGGCGGAGTGCGAAATCACGGGACGGTTGTCCAGTTTGATCGAATCCGGCGCCAACCTGGTGATCAAGCGTATGACGGCGAGTTTTGCGGAGAAGCTGGCCGAGCGTTGCGGCGGTACCAGGACGTCCTGATTCCCGGCGCACAGCCAAACCCTTTCGCTATGAATGTCATTTTGTTTTCACTGGCAGGATTTTCCAAGGAGAGTAGACGATGAAGGTGTATGAACGACTTTCGCAGGCCTTCAAGGCCGAAGGCACCACCAACGTATTCGGCATGATGGGCGACGGCAACATGTACTGGCAGTACGCCAACCAGAAGAACGGCATCATCATGCACGAAGTGCGCCACGAAGGCGTGGGCCTTGGCATGGCCGACGGCTGGGCGCGCGCCACGCGCAACCCCGGCGTGTGCACCGCAACCTGCGGCCCCGGCACCACGCAACTGGCTACCGCGTTTGTCACCGCCGCGCGCGCATCATCGCCGGTAGTGGCGTTCTGCGGCGAGTATCCGACGAGTGATGACGAATACACCCAGGCTCTCGATCAAGGCGCGTTTGCTCACGGTTGCGAAGCCGCATTTGTGCGCATGGGCACCGCCGAAGACGCCGACGAAGCGGTGCGCAAGGCGTTTTACATTGCACGCACGCAATCACGTCCGGTGCTGCTCTCGGTGCCAATGGATTTGCAGCAAAAAAATTGGGATGACGATGATCCCTATATGCCGTCTACCGCCATCATCCCCAAGGGTGTCGTTATGCCGCATCAATCGGCGATTGAACGGGCCGCCGATATGCTCGCCAAGGCGAAGCGTCCGGTGATCGTGGTTGGACGAGGCGCGATGTGGTCGGACGCAGGCGACGAAATTCGCAAACTCGCGCAACGCAGCGGCGCGTTGATCGCCACCACCCTTCAGGCCAAAAACTGGCTGGTCGATGACGAGTACCAGATCGGCATTTCCGGTACCTACGCCACTAAGACGGCCATGCAATTGCTAAGCGATTCCGATGTCGTCGTGGCCGTGGGCGCCAGCCTTAACCGTTACACCACGCACGAAGGGTTGCTGTACCCGGAAGCCAAGTTCATCCATATCGACCCGAAAGCGCATGTCATGCTGTCGCGCGGCAAAGGCGCCGATCATTACGTGCAGGCGGACGGCAAGGCCGGCGTCGCCGCGCTCGAAGCAGAACTCGCCAAGCGCAACTTCAAGCAACTCGGCTACCGCACCGGTGCGGTCAAGGAAAAACTCGCCAATGCCTGGGAAGACCGCCACGAATACGCGCTTGAGCCGGGCACACTCGATCCGCGTCCTTTATGTCTGGAACTGGACAATCTGTTGCCGACCGACATCAGCCTGTTTGCCGGCAGCGGCTGCACCGCCGGTTTCACCAACATCCTGTTCAGAAAGAGCCGGCCGATGGTAATGGCAGGTCACTTCTTCGGCTGTATTGGCCAGATGATGCCCGCTGCAGTCGGCGCCATCATCGGCACCGGCATGAAGCCCGCGGTACTGATGGACGGCGATGCCAGCACCATGATGCACATCGGTGATTTCGACACCATGGTGCGTTACAAGGTGCCGCTGCTGATTTATTGCATGAACAACCAATGTCTCGGCGCCGAGTACTACAAACTCGACGCGCACAAGATGGAGGTTGAAAACTCGTGCATCCCCACCGCGGACATGGGCGCCGTGGCGCGCGCGTTCGGCGGCAAAGGCGCGCTGTGCCGCACCGTGGAAGAGGTGAAAAAAGCCACCGCCGAGTGGCTCGCCAACCCCGGCCCGATGATCATCGACGTGCGTATTTCGCGCAGCGTGGTAACGCTGCCGTATCGCCGTATACACTACGGCGAAGACGAATAAGCGATGTAGAACAGCTGTTGATCCATCGATAAAAAGCGGCCTCATGTTGAGGCCG
>JBEBHE010000499.1:0-2039 GCA_040081205.1 Burkholderiales bacterium
AATGAAACGCGCGCGTGGATCGATCACCTGGTCACCGGCGCGCCCATCTGTCACACCACACCGGAACAGGCGCGCATCAATCTAGAAACGACGGTGGCGATTGAACGTTCGGTGGCTACGGGGCAAGCGGTGCGGCTGCCGCTGGAAACCTGAATACCGTTAAGCATGAGCGCAAAGAATAATTATACGTAAGTATATGTTTTTAAACGATATTTAATTTACCCGAGAAAACGCTAACCAACAAAGTGCGCGGCGCCCACGGTTGAATGCGCTAGTGCCTTTTATCCGCTGCGATGAAACTGTTTTAGCTCCTCGCTCAAGCTTGCGTAGAGCATCGACACCCAACGCGGCTCGTACATGATCAAGCGCGCAGGTTCAACACGAAAATCCGTGGGCGCTATCACCACGCGCACGCGCTCGGGCGACACGCGCGCGGCAAGAACAAACAGATCCTCTGCGGCATCATCACCCATCGCAAGACAACCAATCGACGATGAGCCGCCGTGAATCATGATGTCCGAGCCGAGATTCGCGCGACCGTCGGCGGCGCCCATGCGGCGGTCAAACGCATTCGGATAATTCAGCCGCAACGATAAGTGAAAGCGACTGTTCGGATTGAGCAGCGCCACTTGATACACGCCCTCGGGAACCTGCCGGTCGCCTTCCATGAGTTTTGGGCCGGGCCGGCCGCTCGCGCCGAGGACGCGATAGCGCTTGACGTAGCGCCACGGTGCGGCAGCGGGGGCGCGCCCATAAACCGCCATGCCACGCACGTCCTTGAAGGCAAGCAATGCCACTTCTGCCGGCGGATACGGCAAACCCGCGCCCGCGAACGCCGGGCGCAAACGCGCATCAGCACGCGCGCCATACTGCGCCATGCGCTGTTCAATACTGGCGCGGCCGCCGTCATATATGCGTCGGAGCCAGTGGCGGCCAACAATGACATACCACAGCGCGGTGACTGCGGATGTTCCGGCTAGCAGCCACAAAAAACCGCTACGGCTCATGGCGCGATCTCAACCAAACATCTTTCGCGCCTGCGATCCTGCCTATAGCACCTTTATTGCGCATTGCATCTCCCTATTCCGTGCCATTTGACGCACCAGAGGATTAAAGCGCGGATTGTTGACGCGCGTATGGCGATCACATGGCAAATCCGTGATCAAAAGTGGCAGAAAAATGGCCAGGTGATTTGCGGCGATCCGGTTGCCCGGTACGATCCGCCGCGCTTACAATCCACACGAAGCCCTATCCGGATTCCGCACCAAACACCGCGCAAGGAGCATCTCCATGATCAGCCAATCCATGAGATTCGGCCATTTCGGCGTTAACTGTTTCGACATCAAAGCGATGGAAGATTTTTATACGCGCGTGATCGGCATGGTGGTGGCGGATCGCGGCTACGTGCCGCCGCCGGGCGACCGGCACATCGTGTTCATGACGCTTGATCCCAGCGAACATCATCAGTTCATTCTCTGTTCCGGGCGCACCGAAGGCAAAATCGAGAAAGGTCCGTTCCGTGGCGGCGGACGCGGATCGGCCATCAATCAGATTTCGTTTCACTGCGCGTCGCTTGGCGATCTGCGCAGCGCACAAGCACGGCTTGCCGCCGCTGGACGCACTGACGGCACACCGATCAACCACGGCAATGCGTGGTCGATTTACATTCGCGATATCGAAGGCAATCCGATGGAGCTGTATGTCGATAGCCCTTGGTACACGCCGCAACCGTGCGGCGAGCCGTTTGATTTGTCGTTGAGCGATGAGGCGATTTACCGCCAGACCGAAGCGATGTGCCGCGCGCGCCCCGGTTTTGAGGACGCCGAACCGTGGCGGGCGCGGCTCGCCACGAGAATCCAGGCTTCCCTCAACGAAATAAGCAATCGCTGAGTAATATGCGAAGCACATTCATTCCGGCACTGATTGCCGCCGCTGTGCTAGGGTCACCGGCCCAGGCCCAGGAATATCCGTCGAAGGCCATCACGATAACGCTGGTGCTCGCGGCAGGCACCGGCCTCGATGTGGTTGCCCGCACGTGG
>JBEBHE010000500.1:0-2036 GCA_040081205.1 Burkholderiales bacterium
CTCCCCCGCTTGCGCAAGGGAGGGAGCCTACCAACCTATCGCCCTTTGAACTTCGGCTTGCGCTTCTCGCGAAACGCCGCCCCCGCTTCGATGCGATCTTCGGTCGAGGCAATCAGCGTCGATAGATCGGCCTCAATGCGCAGCCCCGTCGGCAAATCGGTTTCCAGGCTACCACGCACCGCTTCTTTCACCAGCAACACGGACAGCGGCGCGTGTTCGGCAATACGTTTAGCGAGTGCGTCAGCGGCAGACATCAATTCCGCACGCGGCACCAGGCGGCTCACCAGCCCCATGCGAAACGCGTCTTCCGCCCCAATATGATCTGCGGATAACGCGATGTCGAGCGCGCGCCCCAGTCCGACCATGCGCGCCAGCCGCTGCGTGCCGCCGCTGCCGGGCAAGGTGCCGCGCGACACTTCGGGCAAACCGAATTTCGCGCCATCGGCCGCGATGCGTATATCGCACGCCAGCGCGATTTCCAACCCGCCGCCGAGACAATAACCGTGTATCGCGGCGATGATCGGTTTGCGCGCGCGATCAAACGCCAAAATCCAGTGCGTATGCGCGCGACTCTGGCGATTTTTTACCAGCGACTCGACCGCTACAAATCCTTTCACATCCGCGCCGGCGCAAAATGCGCGCTCGCCCGCACCGCTGAAAACAATCACGCGCACATTGTCGTCGGCTTCCGCGCGCGCCAGCGCTTCGGGAATCGCTGCGCGCATGTTTTCGGAAATCGCGTTCATCGCCTCGGGACGATTCAGCGTGATCCACGCGGTTTGATCGCGCACATCGTAGAGGACTTCGGCGGTCATAGCCGTTGCTCGCGCGACGCTGCGATCAGTCGATCCGCGCGCCCGCACGCTTCACGATATCGCCCCACTTTGCATATTCACTGCGGATGTACTGCGCGAACTGCTCCGGTGTGCCGCTCATCGGCTCGGAACCGATCAACATGACTTTTTCCCTGTAGGCGTTTGAAGCGACCATGCGATTCAAATCGGCGTTAAGCCGCGTGATGATGGCACGCGGCATCGCGGCAGGCCCCACAACACCGGTCCAGGTGGTTGCTTCGTAACCGGGCACGCCCGCCTCGGCGATCGTGGGCAAATCCGGCAGCGCCTCGGCACGCTTCGGTCCGCTCACGGCAAGCCCGCGCACGCGTCCCCCTTTCGCGTGAGGCGTGATGGAGTTGGTGCTCTCCAGCATAATTTGCACCTGGCCCGCGATGAGTTCGGTAATCGCCGCGCCGCCACCCTTGTAGGGCACATGCACGGCCTGCGTGCCGGTCATGGTTTTGAACAACTCGAAGCCGACATGTCCCGGCGTGCCGTTGCCAGATGACGCATAATTTAATTTATTTGGATTTTGCTTTGCATAGGTGATGACGTCGCGCACGCTCTTGAACGGCGTGGTCGGCGAGACTGCGAGCATCATCTGGCCTGTGGTGGTCTGCGCGATGGGTGCAAGGTCTTTTTGCACGTCGATCGGCGGTTTTTGCAGCATGTTCGGGCTGATCGCCAGCGCGCCGATCATGCCGTACGCAATGGTGTAGCCATCGGGCGGCGCTTTCGCCGTGAGTTCCAACCCAAGCTGCAACGCGCCGCCGGGACGATTATCCACAATGACCTGCTGCTTGAGCCGCGTCGTCAGATCGGCGGCAATGATGCGCGCTACGGTGTCGGATGCGCTACCGGACGCTTGCGGCACGATCATACGGACGGGACGCGAGGGATAATCTTGGGCGCTTGCCGGAACACTTGCAGCCGACACCAGCAACGCAACTGAATATCGCGCGGACATGCTGACAAGCATTTTCATAAGTAAGACCTGTTCAATAAATCTTAGAAATTGTCATTTAATAACATATAGTTACGAGAATTTAACTTTGCATACCCCAACGCCTTACGGTGATCTGTTCTATCTGGCGAAAAACAAAATTTTCCACCACCAAGCCGATGATGATAACGGAGAACAATCCGGCAAAGACGTTGGGAATATCCAGTTGATTCTTGTTCTCGTAGATGAACCAGCCC
>JBEBHE010000227.1:0-7832 GCA_040081205.1 Burkholderiales bacterium
TGTTGCAGGTGATCCGTCTGCGTGACGCGGAGCCGACGTCGCAAGGATGGCTTCAGTATTCGGCGTTGTATCTGATCACGCAGCCCGATTTGCCGACCACGCCGCAATGGAAAGCCAAGTCCGATCTGGGGCGCTGGGCGCCGGTGATACGCCCGCGCGTGAAGTCGCGGCGGCAGCGGCTCGGTGCTACAGTGGCGAATGTGTGCAGGCCGTAACGCGGACGGCTTGCGCTCAAATACGCAAGGGGCCGCGTCACAATAAGGAGGGTTATGCAATGGACAACAATGCGATAGGCCGCAGCATCCGCGCTCTGGGAAAGTTTTTCGCGGTTCTTGTGTTGAGTGCGCTGGGCGCAGCGCAGGTTTTCGCACAGTCGGCGGATGTAAAAGAGTGCGGAGAGAAGAAGGGCGACGAAGCCATTGACGCCTGCACACGCGCGATCAATGCCGGTCCGAGGAACAAGGCGCTGGCAGGAATTTACTTTAACCGCGCTATCGAGTGGAATGCCAAGAAAGATTTTGATCGCGCGATCGCGGATTACACCGAAGCGATAAAAATCAACGCCGATTATCGCGAGGCTTTCAACAATCGCGGTAACGCGCATCGCAATAAAAAAGATTACGACCGGGCGATTGAGGACTACGAGCAGGCGATACGCATTGCGCCGAAGCGCGGTCTTTATCATCGCAATCGCGGCAATGTGCTGATGGACAAGCGCGATTATGAAAAGGCGCTGGCGAGTTTCAACGAAGCAATCAAGCTGGATGCCAATGACGCTGATGCGTCCGACAGCGCGGCGTGGCTGATGGCAACAGCACCCGACGCCAAGCTGCGTAACGGCAAGCGCGCGGTCGAACTGGCGCAGAAGGCATGTGAGCTGACGCAGTGGAAAAACGGTTCTTACGTAGATACCCTTGCTGCGGCCTTTGCGGAAGCCGGCGACTTTGCCGAAGCGGTGCGCCGCGAACAACAGGCGCTGGCGAATCCCGAGTTCGAGCAGTCGGAAGGCAAGAACGCGCGGGCGCGGCTGGCTATGTACAAGGCGGGCAAACCCAACCGGTTGCGCGCGGCAGGCGCGAAGTAACAGGCGCTACGTGTTTCCGTGTCCCGCGCGTCGTGCGCGGGCACTTTTGGCAAGGCGCAGGGTCGAATCACGGATTTCAATAAAAACAATACGATATGCGCAAACGCCTTGCTGCTCTGCTTTCCGTTGCGGCGCTTACTGCCGTAGCCATCGCCGGCTGCACGCAACTTCAGGACTGGATACTTCCCACGCCCAGTGTTCCCAGTGAGTGGAACGCATTGTTGCGCGACGTGCGCGCGTTCGAGCAGCGCATCGGTTTCCACGCGACAGAGAATTTCAAAGCAGTGTTCGAAGAAAAAGGCGAATACTCCATCTGCGGCTACGCGCCACGGTTTCAATTGCCGTATTCGTATCAAGACCCGGCGATCCGCTGGAGTGACGCGCAGAACGAAAAAGACTGCCGCGCCGAAGGTAACGGCGACGATGTGTACTTCACCAAGGTCGAAGCGGTCGGCGAGATTGGGACTGCCGTGACGTCAACCATGCTCGAAGGCAAGCTGGATCGATTTCTTTACCTGGTGATCCACGAGGATTGCCACGATCAGTTCGACCTGCCGTATGGCGTCGAAGAAGCGTTGTGTAATTTGATCGGCTACCGGGGTATGGCGGCGTTCACCGAAGAAAAATATGGCGCCAAGGCACGTGAAGATCGCGCTATCCGGCGCTACGCCGAGACGCAATCACGGCTTACGCGCGCGGTGGTGAACTATTACCAGCAGGTAGAGCAGCTCTACGCGCGGCAGTCGCGCCGGGAGATTGCGACGGAGGTTGTGTTGAATGAGCGCGCGCGTATTTTCGGCAGTGCCGAGCGTACCTTCGGCTGGAAGCGCGATGCGATGAATAACGTGGGCCTTGCCAACGAAATGACTTACAGCCGCCACTATCCGCTGCTGGAAACCGTACACGAGACGCTGGGAAATGATCTGACCAAAACCGTGGCGTTTTTCAAGCAGGTGGACAAGATGAAACCCTCGCGTGCCGCGGTGATGAAGCGGTTACGTATCAGCGACGAAAAAAGCGTGCAGTTCGTGCGCGCGTACGAGGCGTCGGTGGTGGAAACCATAACAATCGCACTACGCGCACACGGGCGTGGTGATGCCGGGACAGCTAAAATAGCGCCTGTGAAATAACAGTAAGAAGGACAACGCGTCATGGCGCGCAAATGGTTGGTACCGATATTGATATTTATCGGCGTTTTTGCATTATCCAGTCAGGGCCTGAAAGGCGGGCCGGAGGTTTCCGTGAAAGACGCGGCTGCGCTGATGAAGGGCGTTCCGCGTCCAGTGGTGATTGACGTGCGCGAACGCGCTGAGTACGACCAAGGGCATATCGCCGGTGCAATCGCCGTACCGTTTGCCGAATTCAAGGATCGCCTGGAAAACCTCAAGTTGCCGAAGATTGATCCGGTGATTCTCTATGGCGCGGATGACGCGCGTGCGCGCGACGCGACCAAGCATCTTTACGAAAGCGGCTATCAGGGCGCCCTGACGTTAAAGGGCGGCCTCGACGCGTGGCGCGCGGCGGGGCAGGCCGTGGAAAAGAAGCCGGCTGTGAAATAGCGGAATCTCCCGCCAGAGAATTTGTTCTGCTTCTGCATTTGACCGCGAAAGCCACTGGTGGCTACACTGATGCCGTCTTAACTGCCAGGAGCAACCGTGCCAAAATTGCGGAAAATTGCCGGATTGATGCTCTGTTTGTTTGGTGGCGCCGCTATGGCGACGGATGTTATCAATCAGGATCAGCGTCAATATTCGATTAAAGTACAGGGCGAAGGCAAGCTCAGTATCTCAAACCACACGGTGCGCGCTGGCGGATCGCTATACGGGTTGTGCGGCTACTCGTTCTGTACGTTTGAAATTCCCGGCCACAAAGTCGCAGCTAACAAGAACGGCAGGCTCACTATTCGCGGCGGGAAGTTCGTCAAGTAACGCGCCAATGACCGGGACGCGCAGCCTCGCGTGCCGGTTCTGCCGACGCGCCTACTGCAAAGGCGAAAACGAAGACGGCATCAGTATCTTGTTTTCCTGCGCGACGAGGTTGTATTTCGGCAAACCCAGTTTTTCGGCGGACGGCGGCCATACGCCCGCGGCCTTTGACTTGTCGCGAGTGTCATTACGCGCGTCGAGCGACGGGTAGGGCCAGATATGCACAAATTTGTTGAGGCCGCCGAGCTCTGAATACCACGCCGCGCACAGCGGGCTGAATTTCAGCCGTTCGGGCACCGCTTTCTCCCATACGTTACGCAGCTTCGGCAGATCGCCTGCCGCGTGGGTGTAGGTGCGCATTTCGTAATACGGTCCCATCTTGCCCGGTTTGAGTTCCGGTGAAATCGAGAACGGGATCATAATTTCCGAACGCATGTTAACGATGAATTCGGTGGTGGCCGGCGGCCACACACCGTCCTTCACCGCAGCGGCGCGGATACGATTGCGTTCTTCCAGATCCTTGTATGGCCACACGTGAATGATCTGATTCAGCGGACCGATCTCGGTGTGCCAGAACGCCGTGAGTTCGGAATATTTTTTGCGTTTTTCATAGGCTTCGCCAAAGCGTTTTTCCACTTCGGCCAGCGAACGCGGTTTCAGATCATAGGTTCTCATTTCGTAAATCATGGTTGCTCCCGGTTGGTTAGGGTTTGGAAAAAACTGCTGTGTGACATGCTATCAAGAGATTCCGCTGTAATCGACGTCAATCCACGCGCGTTTGTCCACCGATTCTTCAGCGGCATCCCACACGCGGTGAATTTTCAATTTGTCGCGAAAGCTGGGGCTGCACTCGTGGCCGTGGTTAATCGCTTGTGCGAACGCATGCCAGGTTTGCGCCACCAGATACGCGCCGCGTCCGCGATCCATGCCGTCAACGTAGAAGTGTTTCTTCGGTATCGGAATTTCACGATATTGATTTTGCAGGCGTTCCGGAGGTGTGGGATCGGCGACGTACTGGCGAAGATTGGCGTGCGCGCCGTAGAGTTTTAGTTCGCCGCGCGAGGGATCGCCTTCGCCGGATTGTTTGTTCCAGTCGGGCGTTTCGCCGGTGGCGAGCATCAGCATGCCTTCCGTGCCGTAGATCTCGAAATGATTGCCGGTGCCGTACCAGGCGGTGAACGAGGTTTGCATGATGCCCATAATCGTGTCACCCGACTTTTGCTCCATGCGCATCAGGTAATTCATGTTATCGACCTGATTGCTGCGGATCACACCACCGGTATCGACGGCGATGCGTTCGGGCACTTGCACTGCCATATCGGCGCAAATGGATGTCACGTCCTGGCCCAGCACCGAATGTAAACGATCAAGACTGTGGCCGCTGCGATAGCCGGGATGCCCGCCCATGTCGGCCTCGAACAGCCATTGGCGATGCGACGGGCGCGGCACGATGTAATTGCCAACGAAGTAAGTGTGATTAAACGACAGTGGCCGCCCGATGTAGCCCTCGCGCACCAGCTCCGCCATGTGCAGTGTGGCCGGCTCGTAATGGCTTTGATGTCCGATCACCGTGCGCACGCCGGCCTGCTTGGCGAGTGCGGTCATGGCGCGTGCTTCGGATGTGGAAACGCCCAGCGGCTGTTCGCAATACACATGTTTGCCTGCGCGCAGCGCAGCCGACACGACTTTGTAATGGTGAACCGGTCGCACCGACACGCATACCACATCGATGTCGGGCAGCGCTTCGAGCATGTGATCGACGTTATCGAAGGCATGCGGCACATCAAAATGCCGCGCGGCATTCTGCGCGGTTTCCATCTGCGTGGTGCAGACGGCGACGAGATCGTAGATGTCCGAAAGTTTTTTCAGTGCAGGTAAGTGCGCCCGTGCCGCCCAGCCTTCACGACCGTCGGGGCTGTTCTTGAGGCCGGCGCCGGTGACGGCGACTTTGAGGCGCTTGGGTGGCTTAGACATCGAAGATTTTGATGCTCAATCCACGCGCGCGCCGGACTCCTTCACCGCCTTGCCCCACTTGGCGATTTCGGCTTTCACGTAGTCGCCGAATTCCTTGCGCGTGCCGCCGACGGGTGTGAAGGCGAGCGTGTTGAGCCGTTCTTTTACATCGGGTTCATTGAGCATGCGCTGCAATTCGGCGTTAAGTTTGTCGAGCACCGCGGCTGGTGTTTTTGCCGGCGCGGCGATGCCAATCCAGCCTACCGCCTCGAACCCGGCGTGGCCCGCTTCGGCGATAGTAGGCAATTCGGGCAAAAAGGGAGAGCGCTTTAAAGTGGCGATACCCAATCCGCGCAGCCGGCCTGATTTGATATGCGGCATGGCCGCTGGAATTGCGTCGAACATCACCGGGATTTGTCCGCCGATCAATTGCGTGTGCGCGTCGGCGCTGCCTTTGAATGGCACGTGGCTGATTTTGATTCCCGCAGCAGCGCGAAACATTTCAGAGGTGAGATGACTGGTCGAGCCGCTGCCGAGCGAGGCGTAGTTAATCGTGCCAGGCTTGTCGCGCGCCATGGCGACAAACTCCTTCACGGTTTTGAACGGCGCCGACGTGCTTGCCATCAGCGTTTGCGGCGTGAGCGCCAGATTCATCAACGGTTCAAAGTCTTTCACCGCGTCGTAAGGCAGTTTGCTGTACAGCGTGGGGTTAATGCCAAACGCGCTCGAAACAGCCATTGTCAGTGTGTGGCCGTCGGGCGTGGCTTTCGCGCCGATCTCGGTGCCCAGCACGCCGCCCGCGCCCGGACGGTTATCGACGATCACTTGCTGGCCAAAACGCGCGCTCAGTTTTTGCGCTACCACGCGCGCCATGATGTCGGTCGAAGTGCCTGGCGTGAATTGCGCGATGATACGGATCGGTCGCGTGGGATATGCCTGTCCTGAGCCTGTCGAAGCGGGTTGCGCGAAAGCGCCGCCGCTGGTGACAAGCAACAAGGCGATGGGAAGCATGGAAAAAAATCGGCGTTCGGAGATAAGCATTTTGATTCCTTGGGGCCGTCGAGTGCCGGCAGGGGACGCCAAGTTATCGGCTTTTATCGCCGGAGGCAAGTTGGTTTATGCTACGTTCAAATTCGATCAGGAGGAAACGATGTCTGTTATGCAGCGAACCGCGATGCCCATTGTCATCGCCGCCGTGTGTGGCGTGCCGCAAGTGAGCGCGCAGAACTACCCTGCGAAACCCATACGCATCATCGTGCCATTCACCGCCGGCGGCAGCAGCGACATCGCCGCACGCGTGATCGGGCAGAAGTTCACCGAGAGTTGGGGGCCACAGGCGATTGTCGAAAATCGTCCTGGCGCGGGTGCGGTGACCGGCACCGATCTGGTGGCGAAGTCGCCGCCTGATGGCTACACGCTGCTGCTGCAAACGATAGCGTTCGCGATTATTCCGAGTCTGCGTAAATTGCCTTATGACGCAATGAAAGATTTTGCGCCGGTGACGCAGATATCCGCGCTGCCGCTGGTACTGGTGGTGCATCCGTCGCTGCCTGCGAAAACCGTCAAGGAGTTGGTGGCGCTGGCGAAATCGCGCCCCGGCACGCTGACCTATGCATCGTCGGGCAACGGCACTTCGCCGCACCTGGCGGGCGAGATGTTTAAATCGATGGCGAAAATTAACCTTGTGCACATACCGTACAAAGGCAACGCGCCGGCGATGAACGATCTGCTCGGCGGGCATGTGATGGTGAACGTCGGATTGCTGCCGGTGCTGCTGCCGTATATCAACAGCGGCAAACTGCGCGCGTTGGCTACGACCACCGGTAAACGCCTCACTGCGCTGCCGAATCTGCCGACGATGGCCGAAGCCGGATTCGCCGGTTATGAAATCAGTTCATGGCAAGGTGTCTTTGCGCCCGCCGCGACGCACAGCGACATTGTGGCGAAACTGCATCAGGAAATCGCGCGCATCCTGAATCAACCCGATATGCGCCAGCGTCTGGAAAACGACGGCACGCAAATCATCGCCAGTACGCCGCCGCAATTCGGCGCATTCGTGCGCGCCGAAATTACGAAGTGGGCGCGCGTGGTGAAAGAGTCGGGTGCGACGGCGGATTAATGTATGTCATAACTATTTGTTTTTATTGATTATTTTTATAAGCATCATGCACGATGTTCCATCGATGCCAGCGTGCGCGACTCGCGTTTCTTGATCGCCTCACAACGCGCAATCAGTTTGCGTGCGCGCACGATGATCGGAATATCCACCATCTTGCCGTCGAGCGTGAATGAGCCGCGCCCGGATGCGGCGGCTTCGTTGTCGAGCTTGATCAGCTTTTGCGCGTATTCGACTTCGCCATCGCTCGGCGTGTATTCCTGATTGACGATGGTGACCTGGCCCGGGTGTATGCAGCCCGCACCCATGAAGCCGAAATCGCGCGAGCGGCGCACCATTTTGCGAAATGCATCCCAGTCGCCGAAGCCGGCAATGCTGTCCACAAAACCCAGCGGCATGATGCCGACAGTGGTGGCGGCAAAAATCATGTGCTGCTTCGGATAAAACAGCGCCTCTCCCGTGGGTTGCATATTGTTGTCGAGCGCGAAATCCTCGCCGCCGATGTTGCAGGCGACGATACGTGGTGAGGCGCGCACGATATCGCGTATCTGGAAAAAAGCATCCGCGGTTTCGATCATGGTGATGAATTTGGTGTGGCCCACCGTCATGCCGCGTTTTTCTTCGAGTTCGGAAACCAGTTCATCGAGCAACTGAATGTGCGACACGCCGCCGACTTTGGTGCAAGCCAGGGCATCGACATCGGGGCAAATCGAGTGTTCAATATCGCGTACTGCCTGCGACAGCGGTTGATTAA
>JBEBHE010000228.1:0-7810 GCA_040081205.1 Burkholderiales bacterium
GACCATCTGGCAGCGCCGGCAAAAAACCATGCGCATTACGATAGAGGGCCAGCTTGGATTCGGCGTGTCGCCCAAGGATGTGATTCTGGCGATCATCGCAAAGATTGGTGTCGCCGGCGGTACCGGGCATGTGCTTGAATATGCAGGCAGTACATTTCGCAACATGAGTATGGAAGGGCGCATGACGGTGTGTAACATGTCGATTGAGGCAGGTGCGCGCGCCGGCATGGTTGCGCCCGACGATACGACTTACGCGTATATGCACGGCCGTCCCTATGCCCCCAAGGGCGCACAATGGGATGCAGCGATGACGTTGTGGAAGAAATTGCCTACCGATGAAGGTGCGCGTTTTGACCGCGACGTAGCGATGAACGCTTCGGACATCGCGCCGATGGTGACGTGGGGCACCAATCCGGAACAGGGCGGGCCGGTCACCGGCGTGGTGCCGGATCCGCGCGATATCAAAGATGAAATCACTGCGCAGGAAACCGCTTCTGCCATCGAATACCAGGCGCTGACGCCGGGCATGGCTTTGTCGGATATTAAAGTGGATAAAGTGTTTATTGGCTCCTGTACCAACAGCCGCATCGAAGACATACGAGCGGCAGCGGAAGTGGCGAAACTGGGCAAGGCCGTTATTCCCGCCTGGGTAGTGCCGGGCTCGCAGCTCGTGAAACGTCAGGCAGAGAAAGAAGGGCTGGACACGATACTGAAAGCGGCGGGATTCGAATGGCGCGAGCCTGGTTGTTCGTTATGTACCGCGATCAACGGCGATCAGCTGCAGCCTGGCGAGCGATGCGCATCAACCTCCAATCGCAATTTCAAAGGCCGCCAGGGTACGGGTGGACGCACGCACCTGGTCAGTCCGGCGATGGCGGCAGCGGCGGCACTCAAGGGCCGGTTGACGGATGTGCGTGATCTGATGAAAGGCACGTAAGATGACTCCCTTTACGGCCATTACGGCGATAGCAGCACCGATTGACGAACCTAACGTCGACACCAATCAATTGTGTCCGACACGATTTAACAAGGTGCCGCGAGGGCCGGCGCATGCGCGCATTTTGTTTCACGACCGACGCTTTAATTCGGATGGCAGCGAAAAGGAACACATCCTCAATGCCGAGCCGTTTAATCGCGCGCAAATCATTGTTGCAGATCGCAACTGGGGCAGCGGCTCGTCGCGTGAAAGCGCGGTGTATGCGCTGTACGAATTCGGTATTCGATGCGTGATTGCATCGAGCTTTGGCGACATACACGCCAACAATTGCTACAAGAACGGATTGCTTCCAGTGGTACTGAGTGACGCAGAGTGCGCGGCTATGCGCGCGCAGTTACGTGAGTATCCGGGGGCGACTCTCAGCGTCGACCTCGCGACGCAAACGGTGATTGATGCCCAAGGCAAAGCACACCGCTTCGAGATTCATCCAGTACGCAAAAAATGTTTGCTGGAAGGGCTGGATGATATTGCGCGCACGGTGCAATATCGAAATCAGCTCGATGCATTTGAGGCAGCTTATCGCGCCGAACGCCCCTGGCTTTATATGGAAGCATCATGATCATTCCCGGAGAACTGGTACGCATTAACGCACGTGTGCAGCGAATTACCGCACCCAATCCCGGCATGATGACCGGGCCGGGGACCAACACCTACATCATTGGCGACGCCACCGGTGATCTCGCCATGATCGATCCGGGGCCGGACATTGCCTCGCACGCCGACCTCATAAGTAAACACGTTGGCAATCGTTTGCGCTGGATACTATGCACGCATACGCATCAAGACCATTCGCCAGCATCGCGGGCGGTGAAAAATGCGACTGGTGCTCAGATATATGGCTTTAACCATATGCCGAACGACGGACGGCAGGACACGCTATTCAAACCAGATCATGCCCTTGCCGATGACGATATTGTGGATTGCGGCGCTTTCAAGTTGCGGGCGATACACACGCCGGGGCACGCGTCAAACCACCTATGCTATTTGCTCGAAAAGACGGGTTTGCTGTTCACCGGTGATCACGTGATGCAAGGATCGACGGTGGTCATTTCGCCGCCTGATGGCGATATGTATGACTATTTCGCGTCACTAAACAAGTTAAGTCACCACAACATCAGCGCGTTTGCTCCAGGGCACGGCCACGTAATTGAAACACCACGTGAGGAAGTCGCAAAAATTATCGCGCACCGGCTGAAACGTGAGCGAAAAGTAATCGATGCGTTGGTAAAAGCCAAATCAGCCACGCTTGATGAATTGGTAACAGTTGTTTACGACGACGTGTCGCTCAAACTGCATGCGCCGGCTAGGCGCTCCCTGCATGCGCATTTGCTAAAGCTTGCGCGTGATGGGTGCGCGCTGGAGGCTGGGGGGCAATGGCGTATTCGAGAGTAGACAGACTGACACAGAACGCATGTTCGCGTACCATATACTTCGTATAATGTATAGAAAGGACGTTATTTTTCAGGGTCTTACCTGCTGCGTTTGTTTCTGGAACCTGTCCCAGCATTAGGCAGGTGATCGCTACGCTGGCTACGGTCTTTCCGGCCAGTTCAATTAAACGAAGTAGATTTTTCGAGCGCGGCTGCGCTGTGCCTTTTTTCCATTTGTGCGCGGTGGAATAGGTCACGTCGCAGAGCTTCGCTACTCGATACAGGCTGCGGTTTCGCTTGATCGCTTCGTTTACGATCTCCTGCTCTTTTTCCATGATTTTGCCCCTTTTTTCAATGGCGTGAGTGTCGCGTACGTGTGATTCTCTTGCAATATATATCTCAAACGATATATAGTGTTTCCGGCGTCGTTTTGGCGCTTAACTCTACGGGAGCACGAAATGATCAAAATCGAGATTGATAGCAAGTCGTTGGACGAGCGCAGCGGTACCAGCGCGAAGGGCAAGCCCTACCTGATACGCGAGCAAGTTGGCTACGCGCACATCCTCAACGAGGACGGCAAGCCGGGCAAATATCCGGTGCGTTGCAAGATCGGCTTGGAAGAAAAACAGAACGCCTACGAGCCGGGTTTCTACAGCATCGATCCTCGTTGCATGATCGTCGGTGACTTCGACCGGGTAGCAATCGGACGTCTTCGTCTCATACCCGCCGCCAAATAGTGTGCGGGCTAGAGGGTGCGCGCGCAGCGCGCCCCTCTCACACGCTCATTTCAGGAGGTCACATGGTCAATTCCGCGTCGGTGGATTCCCCCCGTTCAGTAATACGGGGGGAAAGTAAAAAGGTAGTGCCGGAGTTATCCGTTTCCGTTGATTTTCTATCTTTCACTTTGTCGGGTGGTCACCATGAATCAGTCTTTGCTGAGTTGTGCGCCCTCGTCGGTGCCTACGAAACCGAGGAAAAACCCGGCCTCTACGGCTACGATCGCCGCAGCGATGCTCCCGGCCTTGGCTTCGTCTGTTCTGGTGGTGAAAGTCAGCGGGGGTCGGTTTTTGTATCAATCAGTGGGGCGGGGTGTCAGCGTATTGCGGATATGCGGAAGTTGCGAGCATGGGCGGAGCCTCTTGGCGCTCGTATTACCCGGCTGGACGTTTGCGCCGACGATCACGACGCGGAAGTTATGGACGTTCGCGGTGCCATCGATGCATGGCGCGATGGTTCGTTTGTTACTCGTGGGCGGCCTCCCAAGGCGCGCCACGTTGACGATCTTGAATCAGGGCAGGGGCAAACATTGTATGTCGGTAGTCGTGCATCCGGTAAATTCTGCCGCATCTACGAAAAGGGCAAACAGTTGGGAGACGCTCTTAGCCGATGGGTGAGGGGCGAAGTTGAGTTTCACAACAAAGACCGCGTTATTCCTTGGGATGCGGTGACCAATCCCGCGCCTTATCTTGCGGGTGCATTTCCGTATTTCGCTGTGTTGTCGCTTGTCCAGGAACGAATTCGGACATTCAAGGCAACGGCGGAGATCACACTTGAGAGTCTTAAAAAATGGGTGCGTATGGCCGCTGGCAAATCGGTTAACGCTTTGCTTCGTCACTTTGATGGTGATGTATCGCAGGTTGTATTTGCTGTGCGCCGTGATGGTCTACCTGCGCGGCTCGGTGCGTCTTGGGAAGTGATGGAACGGCATCACCTTCCGATCGGTGTTTTGTAATGGCAACGTGTGTACAGGTCAACGGTTCCGGCGTCCTTGAATTGGTCACGCCTCCACCGTCTGACGTTGCGAGTTGTGCGTATGTGATGGTCAGCGGAACGGAATACATGAGCAATCCGTTTTTGCTGACTGTCGAACAGGGCACGGAAATCGGGCTAGTGATGATGTTCGCTTGCGCGGTTGCGTGGGGTGTCAGGAAGATTGCTGACGTTTTTTCAACAGAGGATGAAAGGGAATGACCATGCGGAATAAATATCTGCCGGTCGCTTTCTTGATTACCTTGCTGTCGTTGTCCGGTGGCGCGAATGCTGCGCTTGTTACCACGGATATAACGGCGGCCATCACAGACGCGGCTACGGCTTCGGGTGTGGTGGGTCTGGCGGTCGTGGTGATGATCGTCGGTATCAAGGTTTTCAAGTGGCTGCGCCGCGCACTGTAACTGTGGCGGGCGAGGGGCGTTTACTCGTCCTTCGCCTTTTCGGGAGTCAACGTATGGGCGCTTTGATAATTTGCTGTTTCCTCGTGTTGTGTTGGATTTTGTTTCGGCCATGATCGAACGTCTAGGCCGGATGTATTTGTATTGGGCAATAGGCTTCTTGCTCGCGTTGTGCGTTGCGCCAGCGTTTGCGAATTTTCCATTCGGCTCCGTCGCTGCTACTGCGTCCGGCACTGCCAGCGTTACGTGTGCGTCCGGTCTCGTCTCCTCCGGCACGTCATATTATCGAACGTCTACCGGCGCTCGTTACATCGGGCACGCGTCCTTACCTGCGCCTAGTGGTTACGCGAATATCGATACGTGTCCGGGCTCACCGAATTTTTACTTGAGCGTCAAAGGCGGATTCGCGCAGTGTCCAGCGAACTCGACAAGCACTGGGTCTGATTGCGCGTGTAATGCCACCTATCTGCAGCAAGGTGCGTCAGGCGATTATCTTTATTCGTGTGTCAGCGCTGCTACTGTCTGTGCTGCCGCTGCTGGTTCTACCGTTTCGCTTACGATATTTCAGGGCTATACCGCGAAGGGCGCGTCACCTAGCCAGTTCCTTGCGCCTGCTGTTGTTTTGCAGGATCGTTGCGATGGTGGCTGCGTTCAGACGATGCAGTCCGGTGCGCAGGCCATTACCGAATGTCATACATATTCCGGCACGCAAAAAACTTACTGCACGCAAAAGTTCACCACCACCTCCTCTCCGTGTGCGTCGCAGCCATCGGGTGACACCGAAAGCGCTGCTACGCCTTGCCCGACTGGTTACAGCACCGGCACAGTTAATGGTATCTCTGGCTGTTATGTGTCCACGGGCACGCCTGCTGTTCCGCCAGTGCCTACGAGTTCGTCTACTGCATCGTCGCAATCTACATCAGGCGGCAACACGATAACGACGAACGTGACTACAAACAATAATGGCAGTGTCACTACAACTGTTACCACCACAAACACGTCTACGGGCGCGTTGGTCAGTCAAACGCAAAGCACGGCAGCGGTGCAGGCCGGTAGCGGTCAGAATGGTAACTCTGAAATGTCGAAGTTTTGTGCCGATAATCCTAACTCTCCAATGTGTAAGTTAGGCACATTCAGCGGCACGTGCGGCGCGTTCGTCTGTGATGGTGATGGTATCCAGTGCGCCATTTCATCTGATCAGCACAAACGCAACTGCACACTGTTTGACACTGCGACAACGTTGTCCACTCTCGGCACGAATGTTGCGGCCGGCAGTGATCCCGATGCCGCAACGTTGCCACAGCATCCATCACAGTTAGCTTCTACCAGCGTCGGCACACTATCAACGTCAACGTTCTTGGCTGGTGGCAGTCTCACCGATCAAACCGTATCACTCGGCGCTCATTCATTCGTCATTCCGTGGTCGTCATGGAATGCCGTCCTCGGCTATCTCGGTTATATCGTTATGGCGTTTGCGTTTGTCGCGGCCTATAAAATCGTGGGGGTTCATTGATGCCAATCTTTATTGCGTCGCTTCTTGGCGGCCTCATTCAGGCTGCTGGATCAATTGCAGGTCGTGTACTGCTCTCGCTCGGCATCGGCTACGTTGCTTACACAGGAATTTCCGCCTTGCTCGATGGTGCGAAGGCTGCGGCCATCAGTTACCTGCAAGGCGCTCCGGCCAATGTCGTCACGATCATGTCTATGCTCAAAGTGGATTCAGCGTTGAGCCTTATCTTTTCGGCGGTGCTGGCGCGGCTAGTCTTGAAGGGCTTAACTAGTGGAACGATCAAGCGGATGATCGTGAAGTGATTACGCTCGTTACGGGTCTGCCGGGTAATTGCAAAACGCTCTACACGCTTTGCTTTCTCAAGGCCTATGCAGAAAAAAATCCGGGTCGAGGTGTCTACTACTCTGGCATCAAGGGCTTAACGTTACCCTGGACAAATATCGGCGGCTTCATCAAGGATGAGGAAACCGGTCAAACAACTGAAATCATTCCGGCTGACGCGCCAGTGAGGGGCGGGGCAGAGTGGTATAAATTGCCGGTCGGTTCCATCGTTTTAATCGATGAGTGCCAAAATTATTTCAGGGTGCGTGGTCAAGGTCAGCCTGTGCCTGAAAGCGTGAAGGAATTCGAGACGCACCGTCATCGTGGGTTTGATATTTTCCTGATCACGCAGCATCCCATGCTGATCGATACGAACGTTCGACGCATGGTTGAGCGTCATTACCACTGCATGCGGTGGTTCGGTTTGCAGCGTTCAACCATTCATGAGTTCCAAGGCGTCAAGGAACAGGTTGATAAGTCGCGCAACGGCTCTGTGAAGCACGAATTTAAATTTCCGAAAGCTGCGTACGCTTGGTATAAATCGGCAGAGGTTCACACGGTCAAGTCGCGCATTCCGGCGCGCTTCTGGTTTTTGTTCGCTGTTCCTGTCCTTATGATCGGTTTGGGCTACCTCGTTTATTCCCGCATGTATAAATATGCCGCGTCGGATGGTGCGAAAGAGCGTATACAGGGCAAGGGCGCGCTGATTGGTGATCGAGGGTCGCCGGGTGAGGGCGGTTCTCGTGCGGCGCGCCCTATGACCGATTTGGAGTATGCGCAGGCGTTCCGTCCCCGCGTTACCGGCCTGCCTCACTCGGCGCCGATATTCGATGATGTGATGAAACCCGTTGTTGCTCCTACGCCATCGGGTTGTGTTCAATCGTCGACCAAGTGCAGTTGCTTCACGGATCAGGCGACACAGTTGGACGTGTCGGAAGATGTTTGCAAACACATCGTCTCGAAAGGCTTCTTCCGGTATTGGGCGCTCCCGGATCGCAACGTGGCGGCACGTCCTGAGCCTATGCAGGTGCCGAAACCCCAGGTTGCCGCTGCTCCGTAGTCGGCTTTGCCCTTTTCCTGCAAGCTGGGGGTGACACACTCGGCTTTGCGATTCTCTTGTTTCGCGCCGCCGTCCGGCGCGTTCCGGTCATGGATACGCGGCGCTCTGCGCGGATTTTCTCTGCAACATTCCAATGCTCGATGTAATAGGCAATGCGCCACGAGTCACGCGGGATCCGGGCGTTTTTCTCTACCCAGTCCCACATTTGAGGCCACGTTACCGGGTCTTCCTCGAATAGCCACAGTTGCAAAGCGGAGTCCTGCAGTAGCTTATTGTTGTTCTTGAGCTATGCAGCGTAGTGCATTGTTTCTACATTGTAAAATCTGCTAATAATGTAGGTTTTCAGGCGTCGCAGCCATCTTATGTACTTCGTATAATGTATAT
>JBEBHE010000229.1:0-7809 GCA_040081205.1 Burkholderiales bacterium
GTCGCGAACATAACGCCGCCATATTCCCATCGCGCATGTTCGGGAAATGCCGCGTTTTGCCGTTGAAGCGCGATTTTGCGCTGACCCAGCGAGTAACCGTCAGCGAAAAATATCCGGCGTAACTGTTGCAGGCGTTCCACTGGGTTGCGCACGGCGTCGGATGCTCCCGCCGCGCGCCAGCAATCCGTCCATTCGTTGTCGCCCGGCGCGTAGATCAACGGGTGATGCAACAACGCGAATTCATCGCGGCGCCGCAAAAACAACGCGTCGGTGCAGGGCGTCCAGCTACTCTTGAGATCCCCTACGTGTATTGCGAACGCCAGCGGCGCGCGATTCATTTCCGCGATGACGCCGATGAACTGCGCTTCCTCGGATTCGGTGTAAGGGGCATCGCCGAAAGCGGCGAAGGTGAAACTTTGCGCGGCGGCGTGCCCCGCAAAATACCAGAGCAGCGTGAAAATCAGTAACGCGAAGCGCTGCATGAGGTATCCGGTTTTTGATCGAGTGTAGATACGTAAGTATTTGTTTTTAAATATATTTTTTATGCTAAGCATCCAGCGTTTTTCGCAACTGATAGATCAGTTCCAGCGCATCACGCGGCGTCAGTGCGTCGGGATCGACGGCTCTGAGCGTGCCGAGCAGCGGATGTTCCGCGGGCGCTTCCGGCTCTTGTTTTATGTTCGCATTGGCATTGTTATGGGCAAACAAATCGCGTTGTGGCGTGGCAGCCACGCTTTTTTCTTCAAGCTCCGCCAGATTGCGCCGCGCCGCGCGGATCACGCTCGACGGCACACCGGCTAACTGCGCGACCTGCAAGCCGTAGCTTTGATTGGCGGGGCCTTCCTCGACGCTGTGAAGAAATACGATGTGATCCTTGTGTTCCACCGCGTCGAAATGCACGTTGGCGACTTCCTTGAATCGCACTGCGAGTTCGGTCAATTCAAAGTAGTGCGTGGCGAACAGCGAATAACAACGGCTCTTTTCAACCAGATGGCGCGCGATGGCCCATGCTAGCGCTAAGCCGTCATAGGTGGAGGTGCCGCGGCCGATTTCATCCATCAGCACCAGGCTTTTCGGCGTGGCGTGATGCAGGATGTAGGCGGCTTCCGTCATTTCAACCATGAAAGTGGAGCGTCCGCCCGCGAGATCGTCGGCGGCGCCGATGCGCGTGAATATCTGATCCACCGGGCCGAGCCGCGCGCGCGTCGCAGGCACAAACGAGCCGCAATGCGCCAGCAAAACAATCAGCGCGACTTGCCGCATGTAGGTCGATTTGCCGCCCATATTGGGGCCGGTGATGAGCAGCATCAGGCGCACGGGCGACAGCCGCGTATCGTTGGGGATGAATGCATCGACCTGTGACTGCACCACCGGATGACGACCGCCGTCGATTTCGATGATGGTGTCGTCAGTGAATTGCGGTGCGTTCCAGTCGAGCGCGGCAGCGCGGCTGGCGAAGGTGGCCAGCAGGTCGAGTTCAGCCAGCGCGGCAGCGGTTTTTTGCAGCGCGGGAATATGCGGCGACAAGTCGTCGAGCAGTTTTTCATACAGCAATTTTTCACGCGCGAGGGCGCGATCCTGCGCCGACAGCGCCTTGTCCTCGAACGTTTTTAACTCGGGCGTGATGTAGCGCTCAGCATTTTTCAGCGTTTGCCGTCGGCGATAGTCATCGGGAACTTTGTCGCTTTGGGCACGCGTGACTTCGATGTAGAAGCCGTGTACGCGGTTGTACTCGACCTTGAGCGTGGAGATTCCGGTGCGCGCCTTTTCACGTGTTTCCAGTGCCAGCAGGAACTCGCCGCAGTTATTCTGAAGCGCGCGTAACTCATCGAGTTCGCTGTCGAACCCATCGGCGATCACGCCGCCTTCACGTAATACGCTGGAAGGTTCGTCGCGGATAGCGGAGGCAAGCAAGGTTGCGAGATCGTCCTGCGGCGCCAGATGCGCGGTGATGCTCGTCATGCGCGGACTGCCTGCCCCGGCGATGATCGCGTTGAGATCAGGCAGACGCTTCAAGGTATCGCGCAAACCCGAGAGATCGCGCGGACGTGCGGTTTTCAGCGCCAGCCGTGACGTAATGCGCTCGACATCCACGAATGTGCGCATCAAGGTTTGTATGTCCTCGTGACTTCGCAGGGTGATCAGTTCACCGATTGCCGCTTGACGCGCACGCGGTACGCTGCGGTCGGCGAGCGGATGATGCAGCACATGGCGCAGCAAGCGGCTGCCCATGCCGGTGGCGCAATGGTCGAGCAACGACAACAGCGTTGGTGCCGCTTCGCCGCGTATAGTCTCGGTGATTTCAAGATTGCGCCGCGTGGAAGGATCCATGCGCACCCACACGCCCGACTGCTCAACGGTGAGCGCGCGCACGTGCGTGATGGCGGCGCCTTGCGTCGATTTCACGTAATCCAGCAGGGCGTTGGCGGCGCCGACGGCAATAGACATTTGCTCCGCGCCGAAGCCGGTGAGATCGTGGGTGCCGAATTGATGGCACAGATTGCGCCTTGCCGCGTCGAACTCGAAGTGCCACGGCGCTACGCGGCGTACGGGTGCTTTGCTTGTCTCAAATGCCGAGCTATCGACATTCTCCGCCACCAGAATTTCCGCGGGACGCAGCCGTTCGATCTCTCCTTCAAGATTGGCCCACGCAGTTTCCATCACCGCAAAACGCCCGGAAGCGAGCGACAGCCACGCCAACCCAAGCATGTCGCGCGTTCGGTTTACGCACAGCAGAATATTGTCGCGCTTGTCGTCGAGCAGCGCCGAATCGGTCAGCGTGCCGGGGGTGACGATGCGCATCACTTTGCGTTCGACCGGACCTTTGGAGGTTGCCGGGTCGCCGATCTGTTCGCAAATCGCCACCGATTCGCCGAGCTTCACCAGCTTCGCCAGATATTGCTCGGCGGCGTGATACGGCACGCCCGCCATTTTAATCGGCGTTCCTGCCGAAGCGCCGCGGCTGGTGAGCGTGATGTCGAGCATGCGCGCGGCACGCTCGGCGTCGTCGTAAAATAGTTCGTAAAAATCACCCATCCGGTAGAACAGCAGCTTGTCCGGATGCTCGGCTTTGATGCGCAAATATTGCTGCATCATGGGCGTGTGCGAGGTGGTCTCGGAAGTATTTGATTTAATTAACATTTTTTATTTCAGAGACGATGCCTGCGCATCAAACATTTCCATAGCTGTCCCACCCATTACAGAGGGGTAAATTGTTTACGGAGACGCTTTAAGAGACTAATTTTGAGCTGTGCGCAGCAACGAATTGACGACATTCTATAGGGTGGTAGGGTGGTTATATAAGTAATCAAGAATATATGGAACCAAAATTTTATGAAGGATAATCTGTGACGGCACCCGACAATCTGACCGATAAGACGATGAAGGTGTGGCGTTACATGAGCTACGCACGTTTCGTTTGGATGTTGCAGGCAAAGCAACTCTGGTTGTCGCGAGCTGACTATCTAAGCGACCCGTGGGAACTCAGTCTTGCCGGAGACCAACTAGCTCATGTCATCGCAACCGCCCCCATATCGCCAGTAGGCGAACCTCCACGAGAACCCATACTGCAACGCTCGGAGAGGATAATTAAGGCGTGGCGTCAGAAGACCTACATCAGTTGTTGGAGTGCACAAGCTCATGAGTCACATGCCTTGTGGCGCATATACTGTCCGACTTCCGAAGGAGTGGCAATTCAGACTACAGTCGCCAAGCTCAATTCGTCCGTTGGCGATTTACCCCTGATGCCGGTTACCTACCAGACGCCGGGGAGTAACAGGAAGACTCCTACTCTTACTGATCTTGCAACGGAGAAACGTCCCATGTTTGCATACGAGCATGAGGTTCGAGTCCTTCACCTTGCTGATAGTGATGCTCCGTCTTACCCTATTGGCTTTGGTCTTCCGTGGGATTGTGAACAACATGTAGAGCACATTTATGTTCATCCCGAGGCGGATCAGTCCTTCATGGAAACCGTCATTGCAACGGTTGCCGTCCATGCGCCATCATTGAAAGACAGGGTCGTGTGGTCCGCAATGAATGAACAACGCCCGTTCTAGTTCTTGCGCCATTGCTTTGAACATCTCATCACATACCGCACCATCCAAGCACTTCAACATTTCCCAATTTTCCACTCCCGTAATAGTGAAAAATGCTCGTAAGTTGTTGAAGTTAAACGACCACGGTTTGATACTGCATCATCGGCGTATGCGAGGAGGGCACGGAATGGGCGGATGGAGCCTGCGTGGGCGTCATTATAACGACGGCGCCACTGCGTCAGGGCGCGTGGCCACGGAAACGCTTGCGTTGCGCGGCCTACGCGTGGCGCTGCACGGCGTTGTGATGGACGTTACTGCGGTTGAAACCCAATCGCTTTAATCAACTTGCCGTACTTCGCATGATCGTCGCGAATCGCGTTGCCGAAAAACTCCGGTGATTCGTTGATGGCATTTAATCCAAGCGCGACAAATTTTTCTTTTACGTCGGGCAAAAATAGTGCGCGGTTGATTTCCTGATTGAGTTTGGTGACGACATCGCGCGGCGTGTTGGCGGGTGCGACCCAGCCGAACCAGCCCCAGGATTCGTAGCCGGGCAGTGATTCTGCAATGGTGGGTGTATCGGGAAATTGCGGCACGCGTTTGGGTACGGTGACACCAAGCAGCCGCAGTTTGCCGGAGCGGATATGTGGCAACAGGCCGGACACGCCGTCGATGGCGGCATCGACATGGCCACCTATCAATTGTGTGGCGATATCGGCG
This sequence comes from Burkholderiales bacterium, assembly GCA_040081205.1. Classification (GTDB taxonomy): domain Bacteria; phylum Pseudomonadota; class Gammaproteobacteria; order Burkholderiales; family SG8-41; genus UBA5216. The sequence goes on from JBEBHE010000229.1 coordinate 4,758, forward strand.
CTGCCTTTGTACGGCACATGCAGGTACTTGAAACCGCCCATCACACGCAGCAGTTCTATGGTCATGTGCGGAAAGCCGCCTTCGCCGTTGGACGCTATCGAGAGTCGGCCCGGATTGGCGCGAGAATACGAGACTAAGTCCTTGGTGGTTTTGAACTGTGTGGCCGGATGCACCACCAGCACCAGAAAATTGGAGGCGCCCATTGCAATCGGCGCGAAATCCTTGAGCGGGTCATACGGTAATTTTTTGTAGGTGTGCGGCTGCACCACCAGGTTGCCGCCTTGCCCGCCGCCGATGGTGTAGCCATCGGGCGGCGCTTTCGCAGTGAGATCGAGTCCGAGTTGGCCGGCCGCGCCCGCGCGATTATCGACAATCACGTTGTGGCCGAGGCGTTCGGTCAACTTGGGCGCGATCAGCCGCGTCATGATGTCCATGGTGTTGCCCGGTGGAAAGGGGATGATGATGCGGATGCTCTTGGCGGGGTAGGCCTGTCCTGAGCCTGTCGAAGCGGTTTGCGCGTGCGCGACGGCGGGAAAAACGGCGTGCAAAGCGAAGACTGCGAAAGGTGCAATAACGAGCGCGTGCATGATACGAATGGGTTGCATTGAATTCTCCACTTGTACATTCGGCAGGGCTGATTATAATCGCACGTGACGCACGGCGGATGTTCTTCGGGAGTTGAAAATCAGCGTGACTTATCGTGGCGCAGGACGATTGGTGATACTCGCGGGCGCTCTGGCGCTGCCGGTGCTATTGATGTTGTCGTCGTGCATGACGCCGGCGCAGCAACTGCTGCTGGCGGCGATTCCCGACGGCACGCTGTCGGTGCTGCTGAGTCATTTTGAGCGTCAGCCCAGCGCCAACCGCCAGCGCGTAGCGGAACTCGAACAGCGCGGCGAATGGGTGGAACTCGCGAAGTTCGCGGACGACAATATTGCCAAGGATCGTTCTAACGCGGCGTGGTGGATGGTCGCGGGTTACGCCTATTCGCAGCAGAAGCAGCACGCGCGCGCGATTCAGTGTTTTCGGGAAATGGTGCGGCTCGAGCCCGACATGGCGGACGGCTGGAATCTGCTGGCGCAGGAACATCGTACTGTCGGCGACCCGCAGCGCGCGATCGCGATTATCAACAATGCGTTGCTGGTGTTGCGCGACTCGCCGGCGACACTGTTGATTCTGGGGGATGCGAATAGCGATCTGCAGCGATTTGAGCCGGCGGCGCGTGCGTACCGGCAGGCGCTGGATATGGACGGTGGATTGACGCTGGCGTGGGCGGGTCTTGCGCGCAGCTACATCAAACTGGGGCGTATGCCCGAGGCGGAAAATATTGCGCGTTCAATGGATAAATCCAACCCCCCATTGGCGGCGGCGATACGCAACGAGATTGTCGGCGCGGCGCGTCGCCCTTAGCGTGCTTTCAATGCCGGCGTCAGATGTGGCGCCAGTTGTTTGACCATCTGGCTGAACAAGGTGAGATTGCCGCCGATAATGTTGCCGGACTTCAGGTATTGATCGTTGCCTTCAAGGTCACCGACCACACCACCTGCTTCGGTGATGAGCAGCGAGCCCGCCGCGATATCCCACGGCGCGAGACCGATTTCCCAAAATGTATCAAGGCGTCCCGCGGCGACGTAGGCAAGATCAAGTGCCGCCGAACCCGCGCGACGCACGCCCGCCGTGTTTTGCATGATATCGCGTAGCATCGCGAGATAGGCGTCGAGGTGCTTGTGTTCCTTGAAAGGAAAGCCGGTGCCGACCAGCGCGGTTTTGAGTTGCGGGCGTTTGCTCACGCGCAGGCGCGTGTCGTTCAGGTACGCGCCCGCGCCGCGCGTGGCGGTGAACAAGTCGTTATTGCCCGGATCGTAAATTACCGCTTGGGTGATCACGTTTTTGTGCGACAGGGCAATCGACACGGCATATTGCGGAAAGCCGTGCAGGAAATTGGTGGTGCCGTCCAGCGGGTCGATAATCCACTGATAGTCCGGATTGCCGCCGGAGTGAGCTTCACCGGACTCCTCTGCTAGAATCGAGTGCTTCGGGTACGCGTCAAGCAGCGTGCGGATGATGACCTGTTCGGCCTCGCGATCCACTTCGGTCACAAAATCATTGGCGGCTTTTTCGCGCACGGCGACGATATCAAGGTTTCGCGCGGCGCGATTGATCACGCTGCCGGCGCTGCGCGCGGCCTTGATCGCGATGTTGAGCATGGGATGCATGTTTGGGGTCGTCTAGAGTCGGGAGTTGAGCGTTGAGAGCAAAAACAGCGGTGCTGGATTGTACGTGATATGAGTGACGCGCTCAAAAACATCCGCATTGTTCTGTGTGACACGCGGCATCCGGGCAATATCGGTTCAGCGGCGCGTGCCATGAAGACGATGGGGCTGACACAACTGGTTCTGGTGAACCCGCACCTGTTTCCCGACAAGCAGGCGGATTGGCTGGCGACGAATGCCGTGGACGTGCTGGAGCAGGCCACGGTGTGCGCCGATCTGGACAGCGCGTTGTCTGGTGTGGTGCTGGCGGTGGCCTGCACGGCGCGCAGCCGCGAAATTGCCGTGCCCGCCGTTACGGCACGTGACGCGGCAGCACGCATGATCGAGGTGGCGCGCTCGCAACCCGTGGCGTTGGTGTTCGGCAGCGAAGTGCGTGGTCTGACTACCGATCAAGTCAAGCGCTGCCAAATGGTGGCAACGATACTGACCGACGCCAGCCACACCTCGCTCAATCTCGCGGCCGCGGTGCAGGTGTTTGCCTATGAGTTGCGCCTGCATGCGGTGGAGCAGGCGATAACCCCCTCCGGGAGCAGACCGCGCAAACTGGCGGCATACGACGAGGTCGAGCTGTTTTACGCGCATCTGGAGCGGGAGTTGATGGCGTGCGGTTTTTTGAATCCCGTGCAACCGAAACGATTCATGCAGCGCGTGCGGCGGATGTTTGCACGCATGCAGCTGGAGCACGAAGAGGTCAAAATCCTGCGCGGTGTGGTACGCACGCTGCGTACGCCCAAGAAAAGACGTTAAGTATTTGTTTTTAAAATATTATTATTGCTATA
>JBEBHE010000501.1:0-2024 GCA_040081205.1 Burkholderiales bacterium
ACACGCACGTTGACACCTGCGCGCGCGAACCACAGCGCTGCGAGCGGCGTGGGTGCGCAGGCGATGCCGGCGTTAAATCCCAGTTCCGCGATACCGCGCACAACCTGCTGATACAGTTTGCCGAGACCGCCGAAGAGTTTTAACGAACCTTCGATTTCCAGGAGCAGTTCGCCCGATTCGGTAAGGCTGACGAACGAGGTAAATTGCAGCGACCACGCTGCAATGCGTTTGAGCGTGGCGTTTTCTTTAGCGGCGTCGCGCGCGATGATTTGTAGCCCTGAAGCGAGTGCGCAAGCGGCGGAGACGCTCATGCCCGCACTGACGCCACGCTTCTGCGCCGGTCGATTGGCGGCTACTACCGTGGCGCCCGTTTCAGCACCGGAGATAACCGCGATGGCTTGCGCATCCGGCTGCGCGCCGCGCGTGAACACTTCCAGTGGAAGATGGCGAAAGTGCAGCGCAAGCCACAGCATGGGTGCAATGGATTAAGAAAAAAGCGTTAGTGCGTGGCAAACGTGGATGCATAAGCTTGCGGCGCATCAGACAGGTGATCAAACCCATCGCGGTGCGCCATGCCGGGGCGGTGCAGCAACGCGTGATGCAGATCGAGTGCGACGGGTGCGGGGATGCCGCCGCCGCGCCGTTTGAGGATACGCACGACGGTGTTGTTTTCCTCGCGGCTCACGTGCAGCCGCAGCGCAGCCTGCGTGCAGGAAGACGCGCGCGAGGCGCGGAACAGCATCGCCAGCACGTTGCGCCGTTCAGCGGTAAGTTGCAGCCGGCGCATTGCGTTTTCAGGAATACGCTCGTGCGTTTGATCAAGCCACAGCATGACGCTGCCGCAGCTTTCCGATTGCAGCGCTTGCTCACAGGCCCACAGTTGTTCGACCAGCGTTTTCGGGCGGATCAGCATCAGCCGCGAGAGCTTGACGCCATGCGCAGCGAGAGCGGGCGCGTAGGGCAGATAAGGCGGTGCGATCATTACCAGCCAGCGTTCGGCTTGTGTCAGGCGCGCGGCGGCGGGCATCACCAGTTGCAGTTCGCCGATGCCGGGGCGCTCGACGTGAATTTCGGTGAGTACGCCGGTGGGCCAGCCCGCACCGGGCAGATGCACATCGAGTTCGGCGTAGCCGGTGGGTACGCTGGGCGTGGCGACCTGCGCGAAATCGTTGCCGCGCCAAATGTTGGGATGGACGGGGTGATGGAGCGCTCTGACGATGGATTGTGATGTGTTCATGGGCATTTGTTTTGTTTAATGCATGCCGCCATTGCGGATGACGCCAACCGCAATGCCTTCGATAGCAAAAGGCTCGCTGCGCGGGTTGACCACGATGGGTTTGAAATCCGGGTTGGCGGGCAATAGCTCGATCAGGTTGCGGCTTTTTTGCGCGCGCTTGACGGTGACTTCATCAGCGATGCGCGCCACCACGATCTGCCCCGATTTGAAATCGGACGTGCGATGCACGGCGAGCAGGTCGCCGTCAAGAATGCCAGCGTCGCGCATGCTTTCGCCCTTGACCGTGAGCAGGTAGTCGGCATGCGGCTTGAACATGCGCGGATCGATTTTGTAATGGGCATCGATATTTTCAGTGGCCAGCAGCGGCGCGCCGGCGGCCACGCGCCCGATCAGCGGAATGCCCGATGGCTGCAGGACGCGAATGCCGCGCGAGGCGCCGGGCAGCATTTCGATGGCGCCTTTGCGTTCGAGCGCGCGCAGATGGTCTTCGGCGGCGTTGGGCGATTTAAAACCCATCGCGCGGCAGATGTCGGCGCGCGTGGGTGGGAAGCCCGAGGTCGCGGTATGTTCGCGGATGAGATGCAGGATTTCTTTCTGGCGTGCGGTGAGGTCTTCCATGAAGGGTTCCTTGAGTGCTGGTTGCTGGTGTTGTTGGCTGTAAGTATATTCAGTATATATCGGTAGCACAAGCAAAGCGTGAATGTTTATACAGGTAATGAGGCGTGGCCGGTGGTAACCCGCTTCAGCAATGGAAAGAAGCACTTAACTTACATAAGTATTTGTTTTT
>JBEBHE010000230.1:0-7796 GCA_040081205.1 Burkholderiales bacterium
AAGTCATTCAGGCGTTATTTTAAATATTTGTTTTTATTGATATTTTATCGAGACAACTGCGGTTTCCTCTATCGTGAATCAAGCGTAAATGCTTTCCCCGCTGTCGTTCCCGCCTGCGCGGGAGCGACAGAATTGGTATCGTATGATCTGAACAATATCTGACCACACCACCTTTCCGCACCGCTCGAAAACCCGCTCGGAGAATCCCATGCCCAAGCCTGTCATGTCGCAACCCAAAAAACATAAACTCATCGTCGAGAAAGACGTGGCGATTCCGCTGCGCGACGGTTCGGTTATTCGCGCCGATGTTTTCAGACCCGATAGCAAAGATGAAAAATGTCCGATCATTCTGATCACCGGCCCCTATCAAAAAGACAAGCTGTGGGTGCCGCCGCCCGATCTCGAAGAAAAAGCCAATCCCTACATGAACTGGGAGTGCGCCAATCCGCTGTGGTGGTGTCCGCGCGGCTACGCGCTGGTGCGCGTAGACAGCCGCGGCTCGGGCAAATCACTCGGGGCATCAGACCCAAGTTCGTATCAGGAAGCCGTGGATACCTACGACGCGATTGAACATTTTGCAAAACAACCCTGGAGCAACGGCAATGTGGGTTGCCTGGGCATTTCGTATCACGCGAATTTTCAGTGGCGTGTCGCTGGCCTGCAACCACCGTCGCTCAAAGCGATCATGCCGTGGGAAGGCCGTGCCGACCAGTATCGCGATCAGGCGTATCACGGCGGTATTTTTTCATCGGGCTTTCTGGTGAGCTGGTGGTATATGCAAGCGGCGCATCATCTGCTGGGCAAACCCAATGAATACAATCCGGAAGCGTTTAACAATAACCAGTTGTGGAACTACATGCGCAACGATCTCGACTCGGAGTACTGGCGCTTGAAGAGCGCACGCTGGGACAAAATTACCGTGCCGGTGTACAGCGTCGGCAACTGGGGTGGACACGGCCTGCACCTGCGCGGTAACACGGAAGGTTATCTGTGCGCGGCGTCGAAGCATAAAAAGCTGCGCATCCACACCGGCTCGCACTATCATCCGTTCCACGCCGAAGAAGCGCGCATCGAACAACTTCGCTGGTTCGATTATTGGCTGAAAGGCATCGACACCGGCATCATGGATGAACCGCCGGTCAAGCTTGAAATTCGTACCGGCGGCACCTTGAAACGCTATCCGTTCCGCTTCGAAAACGAATGGCCGCTCGCGCGCACGCAGTGGACGAAGTTTTATTTGCAACCGACCAAGGACAAACCGGCCTCAGTTGCCAAACCTGGTGCAAAACCGGTCGAAGGCAAAATCTCCACCACGCCGCCCACCAAGTCGAACAAGATTACTTATCCCGCCTCACCCGGCGGACGTCATTCGCACGGCGGGCGCACCGGCGTGTCGTTCGAGACCGCGCCGATGAAAGCCGACACCGAGATCACCGGGCCAATCGTGCTCAATATCTGGGTGTCCAGCACGTCGGAGGACATGGACATCCTGGCGACATTGCGCAATATCGACGCCAAGGGCCGCGATGTGCCCGAACTCGGGCAGCGCGGCGAACCCACCGAGTGCGTCACCAAAGGCTGGCTGCGCGCGTCGCACCGCAAGCTGGACAAGGAAAAATCGCTACCCTACCGCCCGTATCATGCGCATAACGAGCGCTGGCTGCTGAAAAAAGGCGAGGCCGTCGAATGCCAGGTAGAAATTATTTCGACCTCCATCGTGATCAGGAAAGGCCACAAGCTGCGCCTCGACATTTCGCCGAAAGATGGCCACGCTTCGGCGCATTTCACGCACTACCATGCGGATTACAACGCCGAGGCATTCAACACCATCCATTCCAGCAAGAATAAGCCAACGTATTTGATGCTGCCGATTATCCCGGCGAAGGACGGTGTGAAGGCGGTAGCCGCCGTGAAGAAAAAAACCACGCCGGCAAGCAAAGGCAAAGGTAAGGCGAAACAGCGATAGTAGCCAGCCGTTACTGCAACTCCGCAACGGCGCGCTGCATACGGCGGCAGGCTTCTTCCAGCCTTTCCATGTCGGTGGCAATCGACATGCGGAAATACGGTGACATGCCGTAAGCCGCGCCCAGCACCACCGCAACACCATGATCCATCAGGTGCATCACGACATCAGCCTCTTCCTTAAGCACTTTACCCTGCGGTGTTTTGCGGCCATATAAATCGCCGCAGCGCACGAACAGATAAAACGCGCCTTCCGGATAATTCGGCTGCAGGCCCGGTATATCCTTGAACATTTCCAGCACGCGATCACGCCGCGCCTGAAATTCGGCCGCGCGTTCTGGTATGAATTCCTGCGGGCCATTTAGCGCCTCGACCGCCGCCCACTGGCTGATGGAGCTCACGCCCGCCGTGCTTTGCGATTGCAGTTTGACGATATTGCGGATCAACTCTTTTGGACCGGCGGCGTAACCCAGCCGAAAACCTGTCATCGCATACGCTTTGGACACGCCATTGACGGTCAGCGTGCGGTCGTAGAGTTTGGGTTCCACCTGTGCGATGGTCGCGAATTCGATGCCGTCGAAACGCAGATGTTCATAAATATCGTCGGTCAATATCCACACGTGCGGATGACGCAGAAGTACGTCCGCCAACGCGCGTATTTCCGCACGCGAATAAACCGCGCCCGTCGGGTTGTTGGGCGAATTCAGCAGCAGCCACTTGGTGCGCGGCGTAATCGCCGCTTCGAGTTGTTGCGGCATGAGTTTAAAACCGCTCTCCGGCGTGCAGGGCACCTCGACCGGCACACCATCGGCCACCAGCACCATGTCGAGGTATGAGATCCAGTACGGCGCCGGAATGATCGCTTCGTCGCCCGGCCCAATCGTTGCCAGCATGGCATTAAAAATAATCTGCTTGCTGCCGGTGCCAACCACGATTTGATCGGTGCTGTATTCCAGCGCGTTCTCTCGCTGAAACTTACGGCGGGCCGCTTCCTTTAACTCGGGAATACCGTCAATAGGCGGATATTTGGTTTCATTGCGCACCAACGCATCATTCACCGCGCGCTTTACGTGCTGCGGCGTGTCAAAGTCGGGCTGGCCGATAGTCAATGCAATAATATCGTGGCCCTGAGCGCGCAGCTCACGCGCGCGCTGCGTCGCGGCGGTGCTGGGCGAAAGTTTGATGCGGTTGAGCCGATCTGAATAAAAACCCATTTTGTGTGCCTTCGTTGCTTGTTACACCGTTACTCGAATTTGATGCCCTGCTCGCGTATCACCTTGCCCCACTTCGCGGTTTCCTGCTTCTGGTGATTCACGAGTTCCTCGGGAGGGCTGCCAACGGGATCGACGCCCTGCGCCTTCAATTTCTCCTTTACGTCAGCGGCAGCCGTAGCCCTGACTACTTCGCGGTTAACCTTGGCCACGATGTCGCGTGAGGTTCCCGCAGGTGCGAACAGGCCAAATGACGTTACCGATTCAAAATTCGGCAGTCCTGATTCATGGACGGTTGGCACCTCTTGCATCAGCGGCGTACGCTTCAGTGTGCTGGTCGCCAGTGCGCGCAGGCGACCGGTTTTAGCGTGCGGCGCAACGGTGATGGCATCGACAAACGAGAGCGCGGTCTCGCCGCCGATCAACGCCTGAAACGACGGGCCTCCGCCTTTGTACGGCACATGGGTCATTCTAATTTTCGCCATGTTCATAAAAAGCTCGGTCGCCATGTGACTGGTGGCGCCCACGCCCGCGCTGGAAAAAATAATCTGTCCCGGCTGCGCACGGGCAAGCGCAATCAATTCTTTTGCGCTTTTTACCGGCAGCGATGCATGCACCGTCAAAATCTGCGGGTTAACCGCCACCAGCGAAATCGGCGCAAACGCTGTTTCGTTATCGTACTGAATGTTTTTATAAAGATGCGGCGCGATGGCGAAGGTGCTGTTGGTGCCGAGCAACAGCGTGTAGCCATCCGGCGGCGCTTTGGACGCGAATGCATGGCCAATGGTGCCGGTGGCGCCGCCGCGATTATCCACGATCCATTGTTGGCTGGTGTATTCGGCAAGCTTCTGACCGAGGATGCGTCCGATAGAATCGGTCGAGCCGCCCGCCGCCCAAGGTACAATCAATCGCACGGTTTTGTTCGGATACTCCTGCGCGTGCAACAGCGGCACATTGAAAAATACCGGAAGACACAGCAATAGAAATCTTCTCATGGCATAGCCTGTTTAAGAGGTTAATACAGCAGCGTGTGCATTCTACCGGTACCATCGGGAAAGCATAATGTGGACAAGCAAGAAAGCGCTTTTTCCCTTGCCCGGCGTGTAAAATCAGTCGTTCAAATAACCAGTTCACGGGAGGCATTGCATATGATCCGCAAGTTAAGAACCGAACGCGATGGACAGCAGTGGATGCTCGACCTCGCGCTGAACATGCGCGGCCGCGTGCAAAATTTCGAGCGCGACGATCTCGAAGTGCCCGCCGGCACGCGCGCGCGCAACTATCGCATGCTGCCCAAAGTGTGGCGCCAGGCTGCCGAGCGCCACGAAGCCCTCGCGCGCCGCGCCGAAGCTCGTGGTGCAGACGCTACTGCGGTAACGCATTACGACCATGCCATTGAAGCCTATCGCATGGCGCAGCACCCGATTTTTTTCGACAACCATCCGGTCAAAAAGCACCTCTACAAGAAAATGTCCGAGATGGTGGATCGCCGTACCAAAGTCGCGGAATATCCGATTGAGCGCGTCGAAGTGCCGTTTGATAACGGCACCACGATTTCCTGCCTGCTGCACCTATTGCCGGATCGCCGCAAAGCGCCGTGCGTGATTTACGTGCCGGGCATGGACCAGAGCAAAGAAGTTTTCCCGAAGGCCGGTCACAATGTTGCATTGGCACGCGGCTTTCACGTCATCGCCATCGACGGCCCCGGCCAGGGCAATTCGAACATGCAGAAAATCCGCTCGGTCGGATTAAATTACGAGCGGGCCGGTGCGGCGGTGATCAGCTATCTGCAGACGCGCAAGGAAATCGACAAAAAGAAAATTGCGATTTACGGCATCAGCATGGGCAGCTACTGGTGCCTGCGCCTGTCGAGCTACGATCATCGCGCGGCCGCAGTGGTGAGTTCGGTCGCATGCTTCAACCCCAACAACACCATCTTCACGCAATCGTCGCCGCGCTTCAAACAGATGTTCATGTACATGGCGGGCTACGATAACGAAGAAAAATTCGACGAAGAAGTTGCCAAACCGATGACCGTGCGCGGCTACCTCGGCAAGATCAAATGCCCAACGCTGCTAGTCACCGGCGAATTCGATCCGTTGTGTCCGCTGGAAGATGCTGTGGAAGCCTTCGAAGACTTGAAAGTGCCCAAGGAAATGTGGGTGATTGAAAACCAGTACCACCCGTTGTGGGGATTGCCCAACCTCGGCGGGCTGGATTGCCACGAGTACGTGCTCGACTGGCTGCAAGCGTTGTTCAGCAAAAAGTTAACGCCGAAGAAAAGCGGGCGCATTGCCTACGTCAAAGAGCACGGCGACGGACCGTGGGGCAATTGCGAATGGACGCCGCCGATCAAGCGCGGGCAGGCTTATTTCTAATTACATGTTTTTTATTGAATAATTTAATACCCTTACTGGGCGATGTGTTCGCGCGCGGCACTGTGCACGACGGCGCGCAACGCACGCAATAGCCCTCGAAAATCCCGGCCCGTCATTCCAGCTTGCGTTGGAATGACGATGTTGGCGGACGTTTTTCCGTGAAAAGGAGAGCGTGGTGTCCAAAGTTACGCTTGCAATTTCCATTTCTATTGCCACGATCATCTATAGCGGCACAGCCGCTTTCCAATCCATCGCCGCCGACTATCCCGAACGTCCCGTTCGCGTCATCGTGGCTGCCGCGCCGGGCAGTGGGCCGGATGTGGGCACACGGATAGTTGCTGCTGAGCTGGCGCGGCAACTGGGGCAGCAGTTCGTTGTCGACAATCGACCCGGTGCAAGCGGATCGATAGGCATGGAGATGATTGCGCGTGCGACGCCAGACGGTTACACCATAGGGACTGGAAGTATCACGACACTGGCGATCAATCGCAGCTTCCTTGCGAAGCTCCCCTACGATCCCGACCGCGACATTCAACCCGTCTCACAGTACGTGGTAACGCCCAACATTCTTGCGGTGACGCTGTCGCTGCCGGTCAAATCGGTGCAGGAACTGATAGACCACGCCCGAAAAAACCCAGGCAAGCTGTTGTTCGCATCCACCGGGAACGGATCGAATTCACATCTGTCAGCGGAACAATTCAAGCGCATGACCAGCACGCAGATAACGCATGTACCGTACAAGGGCGTGCCGCAGGGCATAACCGACTTGATCGGGGGACAAGTACATCTGATTTTTGATTCAGCCAATTCAATAGGTGCGCATGTGCGGGCGGGACGTGTGCGCGGCCTCGCCGTGACCACGGCCAAACGTTCGTCCACCTACCCCGAGCTACCGACGGTTGCCGAATCCGGAGTGCCGAATTTTGAGGTGGTGCCTTGGAGCGGCATCGTTGCGCCCGCCGGCGTGTCGAAGGCCATAATCTATCGTCTGAACACGGAGATCAATAGGGCGCTCGCAACATCGACAGTCAAGGAAAAGTTTGCGGTACTCGGCTCTGTGCCCGCCGGCGGCACGCCCGAAGCGTTCGCCGCCTTCATCAAACGCGAAGTCATTAAATGGGCCGAAGTGATCAAGAACGCGAACATCAAGGCGGATTAGTTCGCCCCGGTATTTCATTTCCCTCCATCCACACTACCCGGCAATGCAGCGGCAAAATCCAGCATCAGCCTGTTGAACCGATCCGACTCATCGACGAACAGCGCATGCCCGGCTTCGCTGAAAATTTCTATCCGCGTTCCAGGTCGATTTTTTTCGAGATTGTGCGCCTGCGCTTCGAACTGCGGCGTCACCATATACAGCAGCGGCTTCCTCAGGGCATGCGCGATTTCCTTCCAGTGCTCGCGCGGAATACCGGACGACAAGAGCGCGATGCTGTTGTCGAGGGACATGCGCTTCACATCTTGCAGCAATACGGTGACTTCGCTTTCAGGCCGCGGCTTCGCGTACATTTCACGCACGAAACCATGCAGCGTCTTGTCGCGATTCTTGCGTAACTCATCCAGAAAACCACCACCCGGTGGCGGCACCGGCAGTTCACCCACAGAGCTGTCAACCAGCACCATGCCGGCGAGCCTCGCTTCGCCAAAGCGGTGCGCGTACTCAAGCACTTCCAGCGCGCCCAGCGACCAACCCACCAGCAACACGTTTTGATAAGGCTGCAAAAACTCGTGTATATCGGTTGCGCGCCGCGCAAAGTTATAGCCCTGTTCAGGCACATCGGATTTACCTTGCCCGCGTGGATCGAGCGCGATCACCGGACAGTGAGCGCTCAAAGCGTCTATCTGCGGCTGCCACAACCAGGCAGGCATGCACCAGCCGGGGATGAGCGCAATGGTGAGTGGCGCTGGCCTGGCAACACCGCTCTCGATCACAGAAAGCCCAACGCCGTCGCTTGTAACAATGCGACGGCGTTGGGTGGTTGATGACATTGTATGTTTTAGTGCAAATACGCCACCGGCAAATAAATCATCTGCTAAGGCCGCGTCGCAAGGATCAGCCCCGACTCTTGGCCTCTCCAGTGGTAACCGAATGGAAACGGCAGCGGCTGGCCATCTTTAACCTCCTTGAACGCCTTGTCGAGGTCGTTCTGATAGCCCCACTCCATCGGTTTAATCGGCCGGTGATATTTACCGAAAAGTTTGGTGTTCCAGTTGGCTTGCTTGATGTAACGATACGGCACACCGG